>CAYUXD010000012.1:0-14747 GCA_964448655.1 uncultured Eubacteriales bacterium | reverse complement strand
CAAAGCCAATCAAACAGTCGGAGTTATTGGATGCCATCATGCTCGTGCTTGGCAGGTCTCCCAGCGCAAAAGAGCGAGTTCCGTTGATTACCAGGCATACAATAAAGGAGTGCCGCCGACGCTTTCAAATACTCCTGGCCGAGGACAACATCATCAATCAAAAAGTAGCTGTTCATATTCTTGAGAAGTACGGCCACAAAGTTACTGTAGCTAACAACGGCAAGGAGGTCCTTTCATCTCTAAAGAAGGATCGCTTCGACCTCATCCTGATGGATGTCCAGATGCCTAAGATGGATGGGTTCGAGGCAACTGTTTCCATCCGAGAAAAAGAGAAAAAGACCGGATTTCATATCCCGATTATTGCCATGACTGCCCACGTCTTGAGAGGTGATCGTAAGCGATGTTTAGATTCCGGAATGGATGATTACATAGCAAAACCCCTTACAGCAGAGGGCCTCACGAAAACGATTGACCGTGTGATCTCCAAAATAAAAAAGCGCAAAAAAACTGCCGATTAAATCACAAATAAGAAATAAAATGGTTGAAAAAAAATATCCTAAAAAAGATATCCCTCCTGTTGACTATCCATCCGTTCTTGAAAGGATAGGAGGAGATAAGTCTTTTTTAGAAGAGCTTCTAAATTTGTATTTCGAAGATTTTTCAGAAAAATACGGCCAGCTCCAAAAGGCTATTGAGCAGAAAAAATTTGATCTGATTCGTGAACTCGGTCATGGCCTGAAAGGTTCATCTGCAAATTTAAGTTTAACTTTTCTTCAAGAAACATCGTTTCATATGGAAGTGGCCGGAAGAGAGAGGAGCGTAGAGAAAGCAAAGAAAGCCTTAGCCCTTTTAGAACAAGAATTTAAAAGATTAAAAGATTTCTTGTCCAAAAAAGAAGGACAAGTTCGCCAACAGAAATAGAAAATAGTTCAATTTTAGCAAAGTATAACCGATCGGGAAAAAAATGAAAGGAGATGTTGAGGTGTCGTATTTATGCTTAGTATTCATTGAATCATTAAGAATTGAAGGAGTCCATGAAGGGGTCTGAAAGATCGCTAATTTTGATCGTAGATGACGATCAGGTTACTCTGCGATTAATAGAACGAATACTGTCAGACAGCGGCTACAATGTAGCTGGTGTCAACAGCGGCAGAAATGCTCTTCTTACAATTAATAAGGCTAAACCTGATCTTATCTTGCTCGATGTGATGATGCCTGAAATGAACGGCTATGAAGTTTGTTCCAAATTGCAGGAAAATAAAGAAACTGCCTATATCCCCGTAATATTTGTCACCGCTCTTGGGGATGAACAGAATAAAGCCAAGGCATTTTCTGTAGGTGGTGCTGATTACCTTGTAAAGCCTATTAACAAAAAGACACTTCTTAACACAGTTGCTAAACACTTGAAGACAAAATCCCGTTGGAACAATTTCAGCAAAGAGATCTCTCTACGGGAAATCGCTCTTCCCTCCAATTTTATTCAATTCAAGGAGTTTTTAGGCAGGCAACTAAACCTTCCTCCAGATAAAAGAGAAAGATTACCTCAGATCAAGATTTCTGAAATTTATTCAATGGCCAATTTCTTTGGTCTTAGCAACAGGGAGCTTGCCCAGTACATTGCTGAATTCTCAGGAATGAATTATCTTCCTGAAATAAATCCAGAAAGTATTCAATTAGGGAAACTGCCAACACCTTTCTGCCGGCAAAACAATATAGTGGCAATAAAAGACAGCGCTGATAGGGATGTCTTCGTAGTAAGCAATCCTTTTGACTGGGAGTTTCTTGATTTATTAAAATCTTCTTTCAAAAACCAAGCTTATCACCTTGCAATTACTGATCCAGACATGATTGCCTCTCTATTTGTGGATGTAAGTTTAGAAAAGAAGGAAATACCGTCTATTAAAGAGAAGGAGGAAATGGAAGAGCCAATCATGACAGCTGCTGCAAGCGTCTCTGAATTAGAAATTGCCGGGCGTCCGATTATACCTATAGCTAACAGAATGCTCAAATCGGCTGTAGCTGAAAGGGCCAGTGACATCCACATTGAGCCCAAAGAAAAGCATACTGTTGTCCGATTCCGGGTTGATGGGGATTTGACAAATATGTTTACCGTTAAAAAGAAAACAGGTGTTATGCTCATATCCCGGTTCAAAGTGCTTGCAAATATGAATATAGCTGAGAAACGCAAGCCACAAGATGGAGCTCTTGCAGCAATCATAGACAATAGAACTTACAATTTAAGGTTGGCCACGACTTCTACCGTCCATGGCGAAAGCCTTATTGTGAGATTACTGAATGTATACGCAAAACCTAAAGATCTGAAAGAACTTGGCATGGCAGATGAACAATCTAACAACCTAATTGATCTATCCAACCGAACCCAAGGACTCATCCTGATAGTAGGGCCTATAGGGTCAGGAAAAACCACAACCATTTACAGCCTACTCCATAAGATAGATCATAAAACCCGTAGTATAATATCCATCGAAGATCCCGTAGAATACCGTATCCCTTTTGTCAATCAGGAACAAGTAAACGAAAAGGCCGGAGTTTCCTTTGAATCCCTACTTAAATCAGTGGTGAGACAAGATCCAGATATATTGTTTCTTGGAGAGATCAGGGATAATTATTCTGCTAAGACAGCCATGAACTTTGCCAGTACAGGCCACTTGAGTATTACCACCTTACATACTTCTAATTCGACAACTGCAATTTTTCGTCTTGAGCGGTTGGAAATTGACAGGGGAACAATGGCAGATTCCCTCCTAGGAGTTGTAGCTCAGAGATTGCTGAAGAAGCTCTGTCCGCACTGCAAAAAAATTGTGCCGATATCTCGGGAAGAGGAGAAGATGCTCTCATCATTCACTGATGAAATTCCTCTAAATGTTGCGCACCCTGTTGGTTGTCCTAAATGCAATAACAACGGTTATCATGGACGTGAAGGGATTTATGAAATTTTAAATTTTGATGCGGAAATCTCCGAAATGGTTCGTTCCAATATTCCGATTTCAGAAATAAGATCTTTTGCCCAGAAAAGAGGAGATTACTTGATCAGCCATCATGCTCTCGAAAAAGTAAAAAACTTAATTTTTTCCCCGCGAGATGTTTACGAAAAGGTTTTAGTGGAGGAAGTAGATTTCCAAAAAGTCACACCAGAGATAATTTTTCCAAGAACTCGGCCTCTCGAAGAAAAGAGAGAGGACAAAAAGCGAATTCTCATTGTCGAGGATGATAAAGTTACTCGAGTTCTGATATCCCGGCTCCTGGAAAATAGTGGTTACATAGTAACAGTTGCAGAAGACGGGATTGATGCTCTGCTGCGCATGGGAGAAGCTAAGTATGATCTCATCCTTTCCGACGTTAGCATGCCAAATCTGGATGGCTTTAAGCTACTGGAGATGAATAATCAAAAAGGTATTGAAACACCTGTGATTTTTTTAACAGCCAGAGCTAGAAGCGAAGACGAAAAAAGGGGATTTGAGCTGGGTGCAGTTGATTACATCAAGAAGCCTATCCAGAAGGAAATATTATTGTTAAGAGTAAAAAATGTGATTGGAAGAAGGAAAGCAGGGTAAGATAAAAATGACTAAGGAAACAATCCAGAAAGTAATTTGTAAAAATTAATGTTTATTAAAGAGATACGAGGCCTTTAAGGATGGAAACAATCTTAATAGTTGAAGATGAGAGAGATATGCAGTTTATCCTTGCAAATATATTAAAAGAAAAGGGCTATGAGGCAGCTAGATATAAAAAAGGGGCAGGCTACTTTTTCTGAAGAAACAGAAACAGGCGACGTTCCCAAAGGGGACAGGCTACCTTTTCTGTCTGAACTGTCCACGAATAAAGGCAGTCCTCTTCCTTGCAGAAAAAGTAGCCTGTCCCCTTTTTTTTTGCGTTTTTCTTATAAAAGGCACTTCCCGTTTAGCAACGAATATAAGTTTGAAATATGAATTTGCTAGTCATCGTTTTTTTTGAAATAATCACCTGGAAAGATGTGAAAAAATCACCCCTCAATTCCTCTTAAGAGGGCATTGAATAGCCCTGTCAGTTCAAACATTATTATTATTTATGAAATGATTAGCAATCAAGAAAAAGAATTACCCAATTTATTTCATGTGAAATTTAAAATTGCAGAGAATTTTGGATGTCTAAAATGAAAAAAAAAGATGAAGCAAGGCAAAAACTTATAAGTGAATTGTCAAAATTGCGCCAACACATTATTAAACTAGAAAAATCAGAAGCCGATCGCAAAAAAATGGAGGAAGAGCTGGAGGAAAGCGAAGAGCATTACAGACAGCTTGCAGGCAGTATCCTTGATGTCTTCTTTGAAATGGACAAGGACTTACGGTATACCTATTGGAACAAAGCATCTGAAAAGCTTACTGGTACTTCAGCAAAGGATGCTATCGGAAAATCTCTCTACGAAATTTTCCCGGATGTGAAGGGAACAAAAGCAGAAAAGAAATACCTGGAAGTTTTAAGCACTAAGAAGCCCGCGACTTTTGTGAACAAGTACAAACTGGGAGATGAAAACTACTTCTTTGAAATCAGCGCCTATCCCTCTAAGCGCGGACTCTCTGTTTTCGTCAAAGACATCACCGAGCGCAAGAAAGCAGAAGAAGAATTAAGAAGATCAAGAGAGGAATATATCTCTGTGACAAATCTTACCGGAGATATCATTGTGAAAATAGATAAAGAGGGTAAATGGACGTTTTTGAATGATGGTGCTTGTAAGTTTTGGAGTAAGCCAAGAAAGAAACTTTTAGGCGTTAAGTTTGCTGATTATCTGCACCCTGATGATGCCAAAAAAACAGACGCTGCTGTTCAAAAAATGATTAAGACCAAACAAATAGTACACCGTGTGATAAACCGGCAGAAAACTCCAAACGGATGGAGGACGGTTGAGTGGAATGCCACTCCAATTTTTAACGAAGCAGGAAAGTATGCAGGGATGCAAGCAACTGGCAGAGACATCACCGAGCGCAAGAAGGCAGAGGAGACCTTAAGGGAATCAGAGGAAAGATACAGGGATTTAGTCGAAAAAGCCGATATCGCAATCGTAATTGATGATGAAGAAGGAAATTTTACATACTTTAATAAAAAGTTTACAGAGTTATTCGGATACTCTGAAGAAGAGATGAAAAAACAATCAATCCATACTCTTGTTCATCCTGACGATGCCAGGTGGGTCTTGGAATTCCATAAAGCGCGCTTTCAGGGTGGAAAGATTCCGTCAAGATATGAATTCAAAGGAGTCAGGAAAGATGGCTCAACCATTTATCTCGAATTAGATGTTGTTGAATTAAAGAAGGGAAAAAGCACTATCGGAACCCGATCATATATATGGGATGTAACTGAGCGAAAGATGGCAATGAAGGCGCTGCGGGAGAGCGAAGAAAGATTTCGCTCTGTTGTAGTCAACTCCAGCAATGCTATCATTTCAGCTGATGCTCAAGGTAACATAGTATTCTGGAATCCTGCTGCTAAGAATATCTTTGGCTATTCATCCGAAGAAGCAATCGGTAAACCGTATTCAATCATACTGCCCAGGCGATTCCATACTGTTTTCAAAAAAACCTTTACGCAGATAGTTCTTTGGAAAAGACTTGGTATCATAGAAAACAGGACCGATATGATCGGATTGAGAAAAGGCGGTGGGGAGTTTCCTATGGAGGTTTCCCTTTCAAGCTGGATAACAAAAGAGGGAATTTTCTTCAGCAGTTCGATTAGAGATGTCACTGAAGGGAAGAATGCGACTAATGAACTTAAGAAGGAGTATGATGCCTTGAAAAACTCGGCAGGAGTTGATACAAAAGGGAATTGATATCAATATAAAAAAAGGGAAATGGAATGATACTCCATTTCCCTTTTTACTTTTACGGGCTTATTTCGACCTTACTCAAACCAAATTTTTATTGTTTCACCATCCTCATAAATTTCGATGAGAACTGTCGGGCCCAGTTTCTTCAGTTCCTTGAATAGCTCTTTAAGATCAATATCGCACTCATCCCGGTCAATCTTCAATTCCTCTTCATCGACGCACTCGAGCACAGTCTCAATTAAGCAAACTGGCAGCGTGATCTTAACCTTGTCTTTGTTTGTTTCATTATCCGTGACAAGCACCTTGAACCACTTCACTTCCTCTCCAGCCTTATAGTCTGGGTTCTTCTTGACTGCTTTCTTGATCGTCTGGATATCATTCTTGCTGTCTGCCAGAAGAAGATTCGGCAGAAAAACACCCACCACAAAAACGATTAAAACTAAACTAGCAACTTTTTTCATCGGATACCTCCTTTAATTATTCTATCCATATTTTGATGATGGTTCCTTCTTCCTTGTTTTCTATGTAAATGACTTCCCCGGCTTCTATGAGAGTTTTCGTTATCTTATCCAGATCATAGCCTTCTTTTTTCAATTCGGCTTTTTCCTCTTCTTCAATAGAGCCCAGCGCAAGGTCAGCCAGAGCCCAGGGAATATTGATTTTAAGCGTCAGCTCACCGTCTTTCCACACTCTTATTTTCAATAAGTTTGCTTTTCTCACAGGTCTTTCCTCTTCTAAATCCTTTAAGGCACCAGGATCAACCCGGAGAAGGGCTATTTTTGCCCTGTCTCTGAGCTCATCATCCTTTTCTTTCTTGATGATTTCCTTCAAGACAGGAACCGCTCCGGATGCAACCTTCTTTTCTTCCACTTGACTAAGTTTAATGGCGGCAAAATACCTAACCACTTTGTTTGAACTGGAAAGCCTTTTTTCTATCTCAGCCAGGTAGGACCTTTTTCCATCCTGGTAAAGCTCGTAAGAAAGGTCAATGATAGAAAGCTCGGTATCTTCGGTTAAACTTTTGTTCCGGTCTTTTTGCTCAATGTAGTCCCGGAATGCCTTCAATGCTTCCAGCTTTTTTCCCTTCTGTTCCTTCAAACATTTAGCTCTGTAGAAAACAGCCTGGGAATACCAGGCGCTGTCCGGATATTTCTCAAGGAGCTCCTCTAATTTTTCTTGAGCTTCTTTCCACTCCTCGTCGAAGATAAGGACTTTCGCCTTCTCGAAAAGTCTCTCGTCGGGCTGTGCCTGAGCGTAGGCTTGAAGAAGCAAGGAGGCTAGAAGAAGAATTCCAATATTTATGATTATTTTTCTCATCTTATACCTCGCTTTGTTCCAATTCTTTCTTCAATAATTTTATCTTAAGAAGAAGATTTTTCTCTTCGATCATATCCCGGATTTTGCTGGTCTCTTCTTCTGAGAGCTGGACGCTTATCTGTGCCAGTTCATAGAATAGATATTCAATCTGATCACAAATCGCTTTCGCCTTGGCCATCTTAAATTTGTCCAATTGAGAACTGATGTATTTTTTCCTGGCGAGAAGACCTCTTACCTTCCGGGAAGCAAATTCACTCTGCCAGAATTCTGCCGATTGCTCAGAAGGAGATTGGATAAAGTCCAAAAGCAGATATTGACTCTCTTCAAGATAGTCCAATGTCTCCCTCCTGGCCATTTCCAGCTCCACTCTTTCCAAGAAATCTTGAGATACGAAGTATTCTCCTGCATCTGTCTCTCTTGGAACAGGAGCCCTGAGAACCATGAAGGTAATAATAGAACCCAGCAGAACACCTATGAGGAGAGCCGCATAAACAGGCCTCAATTTGGGTTGAAACAAGAATCTTGAAATACCTGCCAACCATGGTTCTCGATGGAGAGGAGCTTTCTTGGCAAACACAGCTTCTGTAATCTTTGAAGGGAGCTCTTCCCAATCTACAAAAGCCATGGCTTTTTCGATATCCTCTTGGAGAGAGTCTGCTCCTTGGATGACTTCTTTCATCTGCTGCAGTTCCCTCCTGCAATCGGGGCAGGCATCGAGGTGAGCTTTCATAAGCTTTTTTTCATTTTCTCGAAGCTCTCCATAAAGGAAAGCCACTAAATCTTTTTTAATTTTTTTACAATCCATCATAGCTGTCTCCCTAAATAGGGGGCCATCAAGCCCCTTAAGTTTTGAACAGCTTTAAAATGAAGAGACTTTGCTGTTCCCAGGGAAATATCTAATATCTGGGCTATTTCCCTGTATTTAAGCTGGTTGTAATGTCTCATCACAAATATCATCCTCTGTTTTTCTGCCAGCTTTTTAAGACAGGTAGAAATTATTTCTCTTAAGTCTGATGAGCCTAACGGATCATACGAATTCTGTACTGGCAAATTCATCTCATCTATGGGTTTATTCCTATCCCATTCCTTACTTTTGCTGTAATTTTTCCGGTAATAATCTATACACAGGTTTTTGGCAATCTGTAAAAGCCAATTTTGAAAATTTTTCCCCCTCTGGAACATCTTTACCTTCTCGTAAAACCTTAAAAATGTTTCCTGAACAATATCCAGAGCATCTTCCTTGTTACGAAAGAAAGAGAAGGCCAGCAAGAAAACTTTCTTTTGGTAAAGACTGGTCAATGTCATGAAAGCCTCTCTGTCTCCTTCCTTGATTTTATCCACAAGAGTGTGGACGTCTTCATGTTCTTGCTCTCTCTTTTCTTCCATTTTAAATTTTTCTGGTGATTTTATTGGGCGAAGAACTAAAACCGGTTCTTTCACTCCAGCCAGACCAATACTTTATCTTCCCCATCATCCCTTTTTAATTTTTGCATTCCCGACCTCATGATTTTATCTTCAGAGTTTATTACGGAACAATTCTCGAAAAGGTTCACCCCTAAAAAAATAAATTTATGATAATTCGCATTTTTCCCCTGAACATGAGGGCTAATAAAGAATAATGATTCCAGGTTTAGCTATATCTTACCCACCTAACTATTTCAGCTAATTTGGGCCGTTTGCCGTACATTAAAATCCCGACTCTATAAATCTTGGCCACAAGCCAAACCATCAGCAGAATAGTCAGGATGAGAATCACGATAGAGGCTCCAATCTGCCCAAACGGAGGAAGCAGAACAGTAATGCGCAAGAACATCAAAATCGGGGCGAAAAAGGGTATCATGGATAAAAATACAGCGAGCGAGCTGTCAGGAGCCCTTATGATAAATATCATGAGCATGATCGGAACAATCAGAAACATGGTTACCGGCATTACCAACTGCTGGGCTTCTTTTTCTGAATTAACCAGGGAGCCAATGGCTGCATAAAGGGTTCCAAAAAGAAAATAGCCAAGGATGAAAAAACCCACAAAATAGATAAAGACATGGGCAGGAATGCTGGGCATAGCAAAATCTGCCCCGGCAGGGATAAACGATGTACTATACACGGAAGCACCAATGCCAAACAAAGTCCATATAGAAAATTGAGTTAAACCCACAGCTCCGATTCCCAAAATCTTTCCCATCATGAGCTGAAACGGCCTTAAAGAAGAAAGCACTACTTCCACAACCCTCGAGCTTTTTTCCTCGATAACTCCCCTCATGATGACCTGCCCGTAAATTAAAATTGCCATATAGATGATAAGAGCCAGGAAATATGAGATCATAAAAGTTCCCGCAGTATCTTTTTCCTCTCCCTTTTTTGTTACTTTTATGGGCTGTAATTCCACGCGCTTGATATACTGGGCGACTTTTTGAGGATCCAGTCCTTCTCTCTTCAATCTTTTTTCGATGACAACATTGTTCAGTGCCCCGTTGAGAGCTCTCAACTTTTCAAAATCAGTAGTATGCTCGGAGACATATTCGACTTTTTCCTCCTCCTCTTCGGAATCTCTAACTGCCGATTCGCGAGCTCCAATTTCTAAAACATCTTCAGGAATATAAATATAAGCTGAGAGCTCCTTCCTTAATACTCTTTCTCTCAACTCGTTCCTTACCTCCTCAATACCTGGAGAGGGCTCAAATTTTTCAAGGACGTAACGGCGGAATCCATCCTTGAGCCTATAGTCCTTCTGATCCAGTTTCTTGTCGAGTTCCACAAAAATTTCATTGGTTAAATCTACCACTCCAATGGTTTCCTGCTTTTCCACAGAAGCTGAGGAAACAATGATCGGAACCACGATTAAAGCGAGCATGAAGACCGGCCCTAAGACAGTACCGATAATAAAGCCTTTGGTCCTTACAATTTGAATATATTCTCTTTTAATGACTGATAGTATCTTCCTCATCTTTGATTTCCTTTCCTCCGACTTTTTCGATGAAAATAGCGTTCAATGTTGGCTCTTTTACTTCATATTTGTTGATACTGATTTTCCCCACCAGCTTGGGGAGGAGATCCTGGGGGGAAAACTTCTCTTTCAGTTTAATCTCCATGAATTTTCCATAGTCATCGATTTTCTCAATCTCGGGAAAATTTTTGATAAAATTTGCATCGCCGTCGTAGTCCAGTATTACAGTATTTTTCCCGTACTGCTTCTTTATCTGGCTTAAATTTCCCTCCAACACTCTTTCAGCTTTATTTATCAGACAGATGTTGTCACAGATCATCTCGACTTGTTCCATGCGGTGAGTGGAAAAGACTATTGTTCGACCCTTTTCCTTCATCTCCAGCATTATATCTTTTAAAAGTTTGGTGTTAACAGGGTCCAGGCCAGAAAAGGGTTCATCGAGAATAATAAGCTCGGGCTGATGGATGACAGTTACAATAAATTGAAGTTTCTGCTGCATCCCCCTCGAAAGTTCTTCGACCTTTTTGCTTTTCCAATCTGAAAGATCGAACCTCTCAAGCCAGAAATCGATCTCCTTTCGAGCTTCACTTCCTTTGAGCCCCTTTATCTCAGCCAGAAACAGAAGAAGCTCTCCGACCTTCATCTTGGGATAAAGGCCTCTGTCTTCAGGGAGGTAGCCTACCCTTTCTTTCATCTCTTCATCCATCCTCTGATTGAGGACTTTGATAGAGCCTTCATCGGGAATGATAATGTTCATCACCATGCGAATCGTGGTTGTTTTTCCCGCTCCGTTTGGCCCCAGAAGACCATAGATCGTTCCCGGGAGAATCTCAAAAGACAATTTCTTGACCGCGTAGAAATCGCCAAACCTTTTGGATATACCTTCAATCTCCAGAGCATTCATGACACTATCCTTTTAAGATAAATATTTTCCCAAAGTTACATGATATAATGAGATGAGTTTCAGTTAGAATTTTCAGACGATGCCTGTCTTTAAGTTTTCTAATATACTCAATCTCTCCGAAAAATTCTATATTAAATTTTGTCCTAAGCATTTCCCCTTCCTATAAAATGGGGCCAGGCCCCATTTTCTAGATATCACGGAACTAGAAATGCTTCCAATTACGGCCCAATTTCTGATATATTCTATTTGAAAATATTCAGTCACTTAAAAAGGAGGAAAAAATGAAAAGAGGAAAATATGTGCTGATCATAATTTTGATATTTGTCTTTTTGTTCCTGGCAGCTATTTTTTCTTTCATCTATTTAGAGTTTGGAAGACCTCCCGCAGTAAAAGCCCGTTCTTATCTGGAAATCAGACTTTCAGGAGAGATTCAGGAGCAGGCGCCCCGAGACTTTTTGGCGGGTATGTTTGGACAAGCTCCCCCTCTCTCGCTGCACGAAATCTGGATGAACATCAAAAAAGCTAAGGTTGACAACCGAATCAAGACTATTGTTCTGCGGCTGGGCTACATCCAATGCGGCTGGGCCAAAGTAAATGAAATCAGAGAATCCATCCTGGATTTTAGAAAATCAGGGAAAAAAGTTTATGCCTACATAGATGAGTCTGTAGAATTCGACAAACAATATTACCTCGCTACCGCCTGTGATCGAATTATTCTCCATCCTCTGGGCATGTTTATTATAAACGGAATCGGGGGCTATGTTCCGTTCTTCAAGAAATCCCTGGATAAACTGGGCATCGAAGCTGAAATTGAGCATGTAGAAGAATACAAGACAGCTTATAACATGTTCACAGAAGAAAGATTCACACCAGCTCACAAAAGGATGATGAGATCCCTGTACGAAGATCTCTATTCTCACTACATAAAAGTGCTTGCAGAAGCCAGAGGAAAAAGCGAAGAGGAAATAAAAGCACTGATAGATTATGGTTTCTATCAGGGAGAAAGGGCATTGGAAGCAGGATTGGTGGACGACCTCCTTTTTGAGGACGAATTCGAGGATCTTCTCAAAGAGAATGATAAAAAACTAAGCAAAATCACACACGGGCAGTACTCAAAGATCGAGCCATCATCTCTGGGCTTGAACAGAGGAAAAAAGATCGCCCTCATCTACGGAATGGGACCTATCCATACCGGAGAAGGCTTCTATCAATCAATGGGAAGCTCTACGACGGCCCGCTGGATTAGGAACGCCCGGAAAGATAAATCCATTGCAGCAGTTGTCTTCCGGGTTGACAGCCCGGGTGGTTCGGCTGTGGCTTCTGACGTTATCTGGAGAGAAGTAGCTTTAACCAAAAAGGAAAAGCCGTTTGTTGTATCCATGTCTGATGTGGCTGGTTCGGGTGGATACTGGGTTTCCATGGCCGCCCATAAAATTGTAGCCCAGCCCCAAACCCTCACCGGGTCTATAGGAGTCATCTCTGGAAAATTCAACTTTGTAAAACTTTATGAAAAATTGGGAATAACTTCAGAGAAACTCACCTTCGGGAAAAGGGCAGACTTATTTTCTACTTATAGAAAGCTCACCAGGGAAGAAAGAGACTTCCTTAAAAAAGAGATCCTGTGGGTTTATGATAAATTCCTGACAAAAGTCGCAGAGGGACGAACCTTATCAAAAGAAGAAGTCGATAAAATAGGAAGAGGCCGGGTCTGGACAGGAAGCCAGGCAAAAGAACGGGGCTTGGTAGATGAGCTCGGAGGATTATCTCGGGCGCTTGAACTGGCAAAAGAACTGGCCGGTATTCCAATAGATGAAGAAGTTAGACTCGTAGTCAGGCCTAAAAAAATCTCATTCTTTGACACCCTCTTCGGTAGAAGATTAGCAGAAATAAACCTTGTACTCGATCCCAGATTAGAAAAAATGCTTTCTGCATTTATGCTTCTGAATAAAGAAAAAACCCTGGCCATAATGCCCTTCTGGTTTGCCACGGAATAAACAAAAAATTTCGGGCTTGATAAATCAAGCCCCTACAATAATTCCAGCTCCCACAAAATATAGGTTTAGCCCTTGCAATATCAATAGGCGTATGATGAAGGGCAGATTGTCCTGAAATCACAAAAGTTGCAGTTGTGCCAATCGGGTTTAGCTTTATAATCCTGGGCTCGAATGCCCGCTTCTGCCTCTTTTATCTTCTCCGCAGCTTTCTCCATCTCCTTATCTTTCTTTTGGGCATGGCCTATGATGTCTGATTCCAGAAAATTGAGCCTTATCTCGAGAAGCGGAATATCTTGAGTCTTGATAAAAGAAAGCGCGTACAAATTCATTTGAAGGCTATTTCTGGCTTTTTTATCAGCTTCTTTCTGGTCTTTGACTTCTGTTGCCTTAAAATCAACGATAACCGCCCCGCTATCTGTATAATCAATCCTATCCCAGCGGCCGATGAATTTAACATCGTTTAACTGCCATTTGAAGCTTTTTTCAAGGAAGTGAGGAAGATGCTTTGAGTCTTCTTCCCGGCGATAAAATAAGCGAAGTGCCTTCGCACCTGCTTTCTTCCTCGTTTCTTCGTGTTCTCGACTGAGAAATCCTTCGTTTATCCAGCGTTTGTCGTATTCTCGAAGAAGCTCCTTTATACTTAATTTCGCACCTTCTATCTTTTTTCTCAAATAAACATGGATAGTGTTGTGGAGGACTCGGCCAAAAACCAGGTTGTGATGAGGGAGGACAGGAATCCGCATGATGTGCCTGTATTTGTATTTCAAGGGGCAGGTTAAGTAATCATCCACCTGAAGATAACTTAAAGTTAGAACTCCTTTGATCTTCGCTTCCTGGATGAATTTAGGCTGAGGAGGTGACTTGGAATACCTTTTTATTTCTTCGATGGCTGAAGTCTGGAGAATATCATCAGGCATCTGGGGAAGATCAAAAGCTTCGAGGACAAACGGACTTACCTTTTTCAAGCGCTTCAAGCCGTAATCTCTAGCCCAGGTCAAATAGAGGAGGTCTTTGGCTCTTGTCATCCCCACATAAAACAGCCGCCGTTCCTCTTGAAGATAAATCTTTTCTTTCTGCTCTTGACCATAATCATCTCCTCTCGGAACTTTATCCTTAAGAACCTCATCAGGAACAGGAATCTTCTCTTTTCTCTCTCTGCCGGGAAACCTGTCGCCGATCAGACTGACCATGAAAACGACAGGAAATTCCAATCCTTTAGCTTTATGGACTGTGAGAACGCTAACAGCGTCTTCCTCCAATTCCGCCTCTGCAGTGGCAGGATTATCCCCCACTTGCTGAAGGATATCCAGATGCCGGGCAAAAGAATAGACAGAGTCATCATCTGTTAACTCGGAGAAATTTTTTACCTTATCAAAGAAAATGCGGATATTTTTTATTTTCAACTCTGCCTGGAGGCTCCTTTCCTCAACTAGAGATTTCAGATAGCCAGTCCTCTCGAGAAAAGAATAGATAATCCTTCCCGCATTCTGAGAGCTTGCCAGTTGGACAAAATAGAGCAGATCCTCGAAAATTCTCTTGATTTTTTCCGCAGTTAAATCCGAAATCTCTACCGGACTCTTTCTTCCAGAGATTCTCTTGAAAACTTCATGGAGAGGAAAATTCTTTTTGTGAGCATAATTGGAAATTTTGGTCAAATCGTAAGGATCTGTTTTATATACATCGGAAAGAGCAAGATAAAAAAGGCTCTTGCTGTCTTCAAAATCAGTCAGAGATTTTATGAAGGAAATGAGGATTTTCACCTCGTCC
>CAYUXD010000011.1:0-20309 GCA_964448655.1 uncultured Eubacteriales bacterium | reverse complement strand
GAACTGCTGCGGAACTGTCTTCTCGCTGGCCACTGATGACTTGATTCATCACGTAGCTCCCATCCGAAACCTCATCCGAGTCAAGGAAACCAACACAAACAAAGTCATGACTCTCTGTGCCATGTGTTTCAACACCTTGAAAAGAGCAAATGAAAGAGTAAAATCCGACCCAGAGAGCCTTGATAAGATAAATAAATTTATGTATCGCGAGGAAGTCAAATACGAAGGAGACGTTAAGGTCCTTCACCTCTTGGAGCTGCTGAGAGATGAGATAAAATTCGAAAACATCGCCAAGAAAGTTGTCAAGCCTTTGAAAGACCTAAAAATAGCTAATTACTATGGCTGTCTTTTAGTCCGTCCCAAAGAAATTGGTCTCGACGATGTTGAAAATCCGACTGTTTTAGAAAACCTCATGACTGCTCTGGGTGCAGAGGCCATAGATTTTCCTTATAAGACTGAATGCTGTGCTTCTTACCAAACTGTCGATAAACCTGAAAACGTGGCTGATAGAACATACCACATCCTTACCTCGGCTCAATCACAGGGTGCTGAGCTTGTATCTTTGAGCTGTCCGCTCTGTGCATTTAATCTCGACCACCGTCAGAAAGAAACTGTCAAAAAATACCCCGAGTTCAAGAACATGCCAATCCTTTATTTCACCCAGCTCATGGCTCTTGCCTTGGGTTGTCCTGAGAAAGATTTAAGGTTAGATCTCCATTATATTGACCCGAAGCCCATTTTGAGAGAAAAAGGATTACTCTGAGGAGCAAATGGTTTATTTTGGCGATTTAAAAGCAAAAAAGGGCAAAGTCCACATCGACAAGGACAGATGCAAGGGATGTGGATTCTGTGTAGAATACTGCCCCAAAGATGTGCTCGAGATGTCTGAAGAATTCAATATAAAGGGCTATCATCCTCCCTATGTCAAGAATGAGGACGAATGCCTTTACTGCCAACTCTGCGAGACAATTTGTCCTGAATTTGCCATATTTGTCACTCTTAAAAAAGAGGAGGAAGAAGGTGAAAAAGGTGAAAGCAGATCCTAAGGGAGTTTTAACCGGAGCCCATTATTTAGACGGAGACCACTCTCTTGCTGAAGGAGCCCTGGCGGCTGGGTGCCGATTTTTTGCTGGTTATCCTATCACTCCCTCCACAGAAACAGCTGAAAGATTTTCAGAAAGAATTCCCACGGTGGGAGGAGTTTTCATCCAGATGGAAGATGAGCTTGCCTCTATTGCAGCCTTGATAGGAGCTTCCTGGGGAGGTAAGAAAGCCATGACCGTTACTTCTGGCCCTGGTTTTTCGTTGATGATGGAAAATATAGGATTAGCCTGCATGATGGAAACTCCTCTTGTGATTGCCAATGTCCAGAGAGGCGGACCTTCAACAGGACTTCCTACTCTAACCGGTCAGCAGGATATGATGCAAGTCAGATGGGGCTCCCACGGTGATTATGAAATAATTGCCCTCTCTCCAGATTCTCCTCAAGAGTGTTTTGACCTCACCATCGAAGCTTTCAATTTATCAGAAATTTACCGTGTTCCCACCTTTGTCATGACAGACGAATGTATAGGACATATGCACGAGAAAGTAGTCATCCCTCCTGCTGAAGAAATTGAGCTTGTGGAAAGGAAATGGTACAAAGGTCCAAAGGATAAGTATCTTCCTTTCAAGCCTGATAAAGATATGATCCCTTTCATGGTTAAGGTTGGCGAGGGCTACCACTTCCACATCACAGGACTAACCCACGATGAACGCGGTTACCCTGCTATCAACGCAGAATACCAGGATGTCTGTGTCCGTCATCTGGTGGACAAAATCAATATGAATGCCGATAAAATCATTAGATTTGAGGAAGATGAAACGGACAACGCTGAAATCATAGTCATTTCCTACGGAATAACCTCGAGAGTTACTACAAGAGCTGTTCGCAAGGCGAGAAAAGCCGGTATAAAAGTGGGGACGCTAAGGCTTATTACTATCTGGCCGTTTCCCGAGAAGAAAATAAAAGAGCTGGCTAAGAAAATAAAGGCATTCGTCGTTCCCGAGATAAACTACGGCCAGATGGTTTATGAAGTTGAACGATGCGCTTTCGGCCAAGCTCCAGCTATCCATGTCCCCCACTGCGGCGGCTGGGTCCACGATCCAGAAGATATTTTTAAAGCCATCAAGGAGGCTTCAAAATGAAGGAAGAAGATCGTCACGAAGGAAAAAACCCTGTGGAATACTTACTGAGGATGGACAGGATCCCCCACATCTGGTGCCCGGGCTGTGGTATAGGTGTTGTAGTCACTTCCTTCGCCGAAGCCCTGAGGAAAAGTAAAATTGACCTGGATAAGGTTGTCGTTGTCTCTGGAATCGGGTGTACTGGAAGAGTAGCTGGCTACGTTAAGCTTGATTCTTTCCACACCACCCATGGCCGAGCTGTTCCCTTTGCCACTGGAATAAAACTGGCAAACCCCGAGCTAAAAGTCGTTGTCTTCAGCGGAGACGGAGACATCGCAGGAATCGGAGGTAACCATTTCATTCATGCGGCAAGAAGAAATATGGATATCGTCGTTATCTGTGTTAACAACTTTAACTATGCCATGACAGGAGGTCAGGTAGCAGCCACAACTCCTATCCTCGCTAACGCCTCCACTGCCCCTTATGGCAACTTTGAATATCCTTTCAGCCTCCCTTATCTTGCTGAGGCCAGTGGTGCAACTTATGTCGCTCGCTGGACTGCTCTTCATCTCAGAAGAGTGACCAAATCTATACAGGAAGCTTTCGCCAAGAGAGGCTTTTCTTTCATCGAGGTAATCACTCCCTGTGTAACTCTCTATGCCCGCAGAAACCGTCTCGGTGACGGACTGAACCTGCTGAAATATTATTACGAAAAATCTGAAATTCAGCACGGAGCAGACACAAGAACGCTTGATATAAGCTACCAGGGAAAGCTCATTGTCGGTAAGTTTGTTGATAAAGAAAAGCCAACTTTTCTAGACTGTATGAATGAACACCTCGGCAAAGTTTTAGGCGACAAATACAAACCTTATGGAGTTAGCCATGACTGAGATTAGATTTTCTGGATTTGGTGGTCAGGGAATCATTCGCTGCGGCCTTATTGCTGGAAAGGCTCTTTCCCTTTTTGACAATAAGCAGGCGACAATGACCCAGAGCTTCGGTCCTGAAGCCAGAGGAAGTGCTTGCAGCTCTCAACTCGTTGTCTCTGATGAACGAGTCCTGTATCCCTATATTTCCTTGCCAGAAATTCTTGTCTCCATGTCCCAGGAAGCCTATGACAAATACGAGCCAGAACTGCGTGATGATGGAATTCTCCTCATCGACAAGGATTTGGTAAAATTAAAGCCACCCCGAGGAAAAATTAAAACCTATTCTGTTCCTTCTACCAGATTTGCCGAAGAATTAGGGAATCGTATTATCGCCAACCTGGTTATGCTGGGATTTTTCACGGCAATAACACGTATCGCTTCTCCAGAGGCTATGAAAAAAGCACTCCCGGGTCTAGTTCCTGGAAGATTTCTTGAGCTTAACAAGAAAGCTTTTGACAAAGGTTATGAATACGGCAAGAAAATCATGGCTGAAGAGAAAAAACCAAAAAAGAAGTAACTGAATATGAAAAAAATAAAAAAAACAAAAAAGGGGACAGGCTACTTTTTCGGCAAGAAAGAGAACAGTCTCTACTCATGGACAATTCATACAGAAAAAGTAGCCTGTCCCCTTAAAAAGGAAAAAAAATGAAACGAACAGGCGTCTTTGTTTGCCACTGCGGCATAAACATCGCCGGAACCGTGGATGTCAAAAAAGTTGCCAAAGAACTTTCCAAGCACAAAGGAGTCGTCCACTCTGAAGATTATGTTTACATGTGTTCTGATCCAGGTCAGAACCTGATTATTGATGCCATAAAGGAAAAGAAGCTGGACAATGTGGTTGTAGCCTGTTGTTCCCCAAATCTCCATGAAACAACCTTCAGGAATACATCCAAATCAGCCGGACTCAATGCGTTCCAGTGCGAGATCGCCAATATCCGTGAACAGTGCAGCTGGGTTCATAAAGACATGGAAAAAGCGACAGAAAAAGCGATGAAAATTACCAAGAGCGCTGTGCAAAGAGTTCGAAGGAATGAATCTCTGGAGCCGATAAGCGTCCCTGTCACCAGGAAAGCTCTGGTTATTGGGGGCGGAATAGCAGGCATCCAATCTGCGTTAGACTTAGCCAACACTGGCTTTGAAGTCATTCTGGTAGAAAGAGCCCCTTCCATCGGGGGCCATATGATTCAGCTCTCTGAAACCTTCCCTACCCTCGACTGCTCCCAGTGTATTCTAACTCCAAAAATGGTCGAAGTCTCCAAACACCCGAAGATTAAACTCATGACTTACAGCGAAATTCAGGATATCTCCGGGTATGTGGGAAATTTTAAGGTTAAAATCCTCAAAAAGCCCACCTATGTTGATCCAGATAAATGTACTCTTTGTGATGAATGCACAAAAGTCTGTCCGGTGGTCGTGCCCAACGAATTTGATCTTGGTTTAACCGGACGGCGAGCCATTTATATTCCCTTCCCTCAGGCTATCCCAGCTACCTTTACTCTGGATATAAAACATTGCCCTGGCCTTCTGCCCATTGCCTGCGGCAAGTGCGCAGATGTTTGCGAGCCAGGCGCAATTGACTACGATATGAAACCTGAAATAGTCGAGGAAGAGGTGGGGGCCATAATCGTCGCCACTGGATACGATCTGTATGATAAGGAATTGTTGGCTGAATACGGGTATGGAAAATACGCGGATGTCCTGGATGGGCTCCAATTTGAAAGACTACTCTCTGCCTCTGGACCGACAATGGGAAAAATTCTCAGACCGTCAGATCACAAAGAACCCAAGGAAGTTGTCTTTATCCAATGCGCTGGTTCCCGCGATCCCGAACTTCACTGCGCTTACTGCTCAAAGATATGCTGCATGTACACGGCCAAACATGCCATGCTCTACAAACATCACGTCCATGATGGCCAGGCCTATATTTTTTATATCGATATCAGGTCAGGGGGAAAAGACTACGAGGAATTCGTCCAGAGAGCCGTAGAAGAGGATGAAGTCCTCTGTCTCAGAGGAAAGGTTTCAAAAATATTTGAAGATAAGGGCAAAATCAAGGTCTGGGGCGTGGATACCCTGGCCGGAAAAGACATCGAGATCGATGCCGATATGGTGGTTCTGGCTACAGCCACGCGGCCCTCTAAGGGAGCAGATGAACTGGCCAAGAAACTCAAAATCGCCTTGGATAAGGACGGCTTTCTGGCCGAAGCCCATCCGAAACTCAGACCTGTAGAGAGTGTTACGTCTGGAATGTTCCTGGCAGGAGCAGCCCAGGCACCTAAAGACATTCCTGAAGCTGTGGCTCAAGCCAGCGGGGCGGCGGCTAAAGCTATCTGCATCTTATCCCAGGAAAGGCTTTACCATGCTCCAACAGTGGCTAAGGTTAACGTCAATCTCTGCACAGGCTGCGGCATGTGTGTTCAGGTCTGTCCTTATGATGCGCTCTCCCTTAAAGACGGCAAAGTCGAGGTGAATGAAGTTCTCTGCGAAGGATGCGGGACATGCTCGGCCACCTGCTTGAGGGCAGCCATCCACGTCAAAAATATGACTCCTCTGCAGGTAAACGAAATGATAAAGGCATCACTCGGAGGCTAAAAAGTGGCAGAAGAATTCGAACCAAAAATAGTTGCTTTTCTCTGCAAGTGGTGTTCCTCAGCCGGAAGCGATCTGGCTGGAGTCTCCCGCATGCAGTATCCATCCAATGTTATCCCCATAACTGTCATGTGTTCGGGGAGCGTGTCCCCTCTCTACATATTCTCTGCCTTTAACAAAGGAGCAGACGGAGTGCTCGTTTCAGGTTGTCATCCAGGCGACTGCCACTACATCAAAGGTAACTTCTATGCCCGGCGCAGAATTGCACTGGTTAAGAAGCTTTTAGAGTATGTCGGCCTCGAGCCTGAGCGCTTCCAGATGTCCTGGATCTCAGCTGCAGAAGGAATAAAATACACCCAAGTCATCAAAGACTTTGTCCAAGAACTCAAACCACTCGGTCCTCAAAAAAAACTGAGGAGAACTCAATAATGGTAAAAATTGAAGAGCTCAAAAAAGAAGCCAGCCAAATCTTGAAAGAAGGAAAAGTCAAATACATCATCGGCTTCCAAAGAGGCTCAAACGGCCTGCTTCCTGTCCCTGCTTTCATAAAAAATCCTGAAGATGTTGATAAATTAATTTGGGATCCAACCTGCGTCCACAACCTCACCCGCTTCATCCATGATGAAAAAAGAAGAAAAGCTAAGGAGAAGGAACCTGATGAGAGGCCAGTAGGAATCGTCGTAAAAGGATGTGACAGCCGAGCCATCAATGTCTTGCTTCAAGAAGAATTCATCAAAAGAGATGATGTTTATGTATTAGGAATCTCCTGCGAAAATACCGGGGTTTTAGATGAGAAAAAGCTCGCCAAAAAACTGAAAGGAAAAAAAGCTAAAAAAGTTGAGTTTGGCGCCAAGGATGATTTTGTTATCACCACAGAAGATGGGCAGGTTAAAATCGCGGCTCAAGAGGTGCTGGCTGAGAGATGTCTTGAATGCAAAGCCCATTTCCCGGTCGTCTATGATGTCTTAATCGGAGAAAAAACCAAACGCAATGTAGAAAATCCTTTTAAGTCTCTGGAGAAAATCGAATCTTTACGTCCTGAGGAAAGGTGGAAATTCTGGAAGGAAAAGATTGACAAATGCATTCGATGCTATGCCTGCCGGTCTGTATGCCCGATGTGCTATTGTGATGAATGCGTGGCTGATACCATAAACTTTGTTGTTACGCCAGATACTCCTGCCGAAGAAAAAGCCCAAAAAATAAAATGGCTGGAAAAATCGCCCGTCTCTTCAGAGAATTTTGTCTATCACTTTGTCAGGGCCATCCATCTCGCTGGACGCTGCATTGACTGTGGAGAATGCGAGAGAGTCTGTCCTCTGGATATCCCTATTAGGTTCTTGAACAAGAAACTGGAAAAAGAAGCCAAAGAGCTTTTTGACTATGATGCGGGCTTTGATCCTGACAAACCTTCTCTTGTCTCCAGTTTTAAGGATGAAGACCCGGAAGACTTTATAAGGTAAGTAAATGGAAAAAGTGCTGTCAAAAAAAGCCTTCCCCCAATGGGTGAAGAAACTTGAATCTTATACAATATATGCTCCGCAAGAAGATGGCGATCTCTGGAACTTTGAGGTTATCAAGAATTCTGAAATCATAGACCTGGATTATCTCAACACTGTCCTCTCTCCAAAAAAAATCATCTTTCCCCAAAGAGAAGTGTTCCTGGAGTTCAGCACTTCAAACGAGGAGGAGCTCAAAGTTAAAGAGGTCCTTCCTGAGGAGACGCCATCTGTTATCTTTGGCGTAAGACCATGCGATGCCAAGGCGCTTACTCTTACGGACAAGGTTTTTGGCGGTGACTTTAAAGACCCTTACTACTGGAAAAGAAGAAACTCAACAGCCCTTGTCGGACTTACCTGTAACACACCTCCTTCTCCCAATTGCTTCTGTCTCTCTGTCGATGGCTCGCCCCATTCCAAAGAAGGCCTGGATATTTTAATGACAGATTTAGGAGATAAATACTACGCAGAGTCCTTCACAAAAAAAGGAGACGAACTCCTGAATTTAGCCAGGGTCCTCTTTAAAAGTCCAACAGCCAAGGACAAGAAGGATTTAGAAAAAATTAAGGCGGAATCCAAGAAAAAAATCAAACGGCAGATTAAAGATACAGAGAAAATTTCAGCCAAACTCAAAGATATGTTCGACTCCCCCTTCTGGGACGAAGAGTCTTTAAGCTGCATCCGCTGCGGCATCTGCACTTATCTCTGCCCAACCTGTCACTGCTTTGATATGAATGACGAAGTTACTTCTTCCTCCCCGATCCAAGGAGAGAGGGTGAGGACTTGGGACAACTGCCAGTTTCCTGATTTTACAATGCATTCTTCAGGACACAACCCGAGGCCTGATAAAGCTTCACGGTTGAGACAGAGAATCCTTCATAAATTTCAGTATTTTGTCGAACTCTACAAAAATTACCAATGCACAGGCTGTGGAAGGTGCATTTCGAAATGTCCTGTTGGGATAGATATCATTGAAGTTCTCAAAAAGGCGAGAGATTATGGATCATAATACCTATATTCCACGACTGGCAAAAATAATCGAAATAAAAGAAGAAGTGGGCGGGGCAAGGCCCATCAAGATTTTCAGGACTCAGTTTCTGAGCACGAATGATTTTTCCTTCCGTTGTGGACAGTGCGCCATGCTTTCTGTGTTTGGCAGAGGAGAATCTATGATCTCTGTCTCCTCTTCCCCTCTTGTGAAGGATTACCTTCAATTCAGCATTTTAAAGATGGGAAGGGTTACGTCTTCCCTTCATGATATGCAAGTAGGAGATATCATCGGAATAAGAGGGCCTTACGGCAACGGCTTCCCCATTGAGGACTGGAAAGGAAAAAACCTTATATTTATAGGTGGAGGGATCGGCTTAGCTCCTATCTGGTCTGTCCTCAACACGGCTTTAGGCAAAAAAGAAGATTATGGAGATATCGTGCTTATTTACGGAGCCAGAACATCCAAAGACCTTGTGTTTAAGGATGAACTGGAAGAGCTTAAGAAGAAAATGAAAGTGCATCTTTCTGTGGATGTAGAGGAGCCGGATTGGAAAGAGTTTGTCGGGTTTGTTCCCCAGAATGTTACAGACAAAAAACCTTCCCCAAAAAACGCAATAGCAGTCACCTGCGGTCCCCCGATCATGATCAAATTCGTCATCAAAGCACTCGAGGAACTCGGCTTTAAGGACGAACAGATTTACACGACTGTCGAGAACAAAATGAAATGTGGTATCGGGAAATGCGGAAGATGCAACATCGGCTTTCACTATGTTTGTAAAGATGGTCCTGTTTATTCATGGGCCGAACTTAAAAAATTACCACAGGAATATTAATAAAAAATCAAAGATGAGAAAAAAGGTTCAAAAATTCGGAAATTTAAGGCCAGTTAATCCAAAACATTGGCACGAGGGCTCGAATAGTTGTCTTTTTGAATCACAGTTTTTCCCTTTACATCGTAATTTTGGACATGGTTTTTTGATTCTTTCCCTGAGGAGGAAACTTTGAAAGAGAAAAAGAGTATTATGGATAGAATTGCAGAGTCAAACAAATCTGTAACTACAGGAATTGATGAGAAAGATATTAAGTATTGGGTTACAATTTATATAATGGGAAAGGCTTATAAGGTTCCAGATGGGCTAACAATTATGCAGTCCATGGAGTTTGCTGGGTATAGGTTTGTCAGATCTGCAGGATGCAGGGCAGGATTCTGTGGCGCCTGTGCTACAGTTTATAGAAAAGCTGGCGACTATAAACTACAGACTGCAATGGCATGCCAAACAAGAGTTGAAGAAGGAATGTACTTGGTTCAGATACCTTTTGCACCCGCAGAAAAAGCCACTTACGACATTAACAAAGAAAAATACAATATCGGTGTATTATTCAAACACTATCCAGAGCTTGCAAGGTGTCTGGCCTGCAATACATGTACAAAATCATGTCCTCAGGAACTCGAGGTCATGGATTACATACAAGCAGCAATCAAAGGTGATTTTAAGGCTGTTGCTGAGGAATCCTTTGATTGTATTCAGTGCGGGCTTTGTGCCATAAGATGTCCTGCAGAGCTCGTCCAATATCATATTGCTCAGCTGGCGAGAAGAATGTATGGACATTATGAATGCCATGAGCCAGAGCATCTTAAAATCAGATTAAAAGAGATAGAAAAAGGTAAATATAAAGAAGACTGGAACAAACTTATTAAGGCTACGGTCAAAGAGCTTGAAAAATTTTATGCTGATAGAGAAAGGGAACCTGATTAATAAAGGAGGAGAAAAATGTCTGAAATAAAATATATCAGAGGTTATCCAGAATATATGTGTAAGCTTATAAATATAGTGAATAAGACAAGGATGAAGAGAAAAGACTATGACCCTCCTGCCATGAGCAAAGAAGAAAGGAAAGAAGTGCTCAACCTGCATCCAGATTATGCTCACGGTGGTAAAAGAAAGATATCAATAGGCCAGAATAAAGGTGATATAGGACCTAATGAAGTCGTGGATCTCCTTGAGGCATATCCTCTCATAGAAGAAGGAGAAATTGATCTTTCTCAAATAGACTACGATGTAGATATTCTAATAATAGGCGGTGGCCTAGCAGGAACAACAGCAGCAATCTGGGCAAATGATCAAGGCGTTTCGCCCGATAAAATTCTCCTTACAAATAAACTAAGGCATGGTGATTCCAATTCGATGATGGCTGAAGGAGGAACTCAGGCTGCTGATCGTCCAAACGATTCGCCGCTTATACATTTCTTGGATGCCATGGGGGGAGGACATTATGCTAATAAGCCAGATGTTGTTAAAGGACTAGTTGAAGATGCACCCCTAATCATGCATTGGCTTTTAGAATTAGGAGCAATGATTGATAGAGAGGAAAATGGAGATTTTACAGAGAAGTGGGGTGGCGGCACTTGCAGAAAAAGAATGCATGCCTGCAGAGATTATACAGGCCTTGAAGAATTGAGAGTCATAAGAGATGAGTTCAGAAACAGGAAAATTTTGTGCTTAGAATATTATCCCGCAATTGAGCTTCTCACAGATGGCGAAGGAAGGGCTACAGGAGCCGTTCTCTGGAATTGTGAAACAGGCGACTATAAAATTGCAAGAGCTAAAGCCACTATTCTTGCAACAGGCGGCTTTGGAAGGTTACATATAAGAGGTTTCCCTACCACAAATCATTATGGCGCTACCTGTGATGGAGTGGTCCTTGCCTACCGTACTGGAGCTAAACTGAGGGATGTAGACACAGTCCAGTATCACCCAACAGGAGCTGCCTATCCCCAACAGATAATCGGTCTCCTTCTTACGGAAAAACTAAGGAGCATGGGCGCTCAACCGGTAAATAAGGACGGAGAAGCCTTTGTCTTTCCTCTTGAACCGAGAGATGTTGAAGCCTCTGCATTTATAAGAGAATGTTATGTGAGAGAAAAAGGAGTTACAACTCCTACAGGCATGAGAGGTATCTGGCTTGATACTCCTCTCATCGAAATTAAAAATGGTGAAGGTACCATAGATAATGCCTTCCCCGGGATGAGAAGGATGTTCAATAGATTTGATATTGACATGCGAAAGGATCCAGTTCTGGTCTTTCCTACGCTCCATTACCAAAATGGAGGAGTAGAAACAGATCCCGAAGGAAAAACAAACGTGCAAGGACTGTTTGTCGCAGGCGAAGTATCGGGTGGAGTCCATGGTAAAAATAGACTTATGGGAAATTCTACTCTTGACTGTATGGTCTACGGAAGGAGATCTGGAATCTATGCTGCAAAATATGCTAAAACTGTCAAAGGAAGAGGAAAACTTTCATTGGAGCACATGAAAAAATATGTAAATATGCTTAAAAAAGCAGGAATAAAACCCGAGAGAAGAGCTCCAATACTTTTGCCGGAATATAGAGGTAAAGCAGTATTGGCAAGGATGATTGATATATTTTAAGCACATCCTATACTCCAGAGGCTGTAAAGAAGCGCCAGCTGACCGCCCGCTACGAAGGAACTCTAAGATAAGAACCGTCCCGCAATAAACTCTTTTCATTAGTAGTGCAGATAGGGACCTTCCCCAAGGACTACACTTTAGTTCATCGATTCCACATTATTATTAAGGGGCGTAATCTGTATAGAAATATTCGAAGGATGGTACTTCGGACGATGTCCCCCTTTTGCAACAAAAAAACAAATTCCCAAAAAAATTAACTACCGCTGCTGGAGCCAATCCTTGGATACCGTATCCAATTGCCATCCCACATAATCAAATCTTTATCAAAATCCGAAATAGAGATGACCTGAAAGAGTCCAGTTCCAAGTGATTCCTCATCGAAGACAAAACTTTCTTGTGTTTTATCGCGTCCAAAGGAAGCAACTAAAAAATCATCGCTTAAAGCGCCAGAAATTCCGTATTCCGCGGCAGCAGAACCGCACCACACTCGGTAACCAGTCCCCCACTTGTCGTTAAGGGGGAGGGTTTTGATATAAAAAGGCGCAATTGCATTATAGAACTCTGAACTGCCATCATAAGTTCCATCTTGGTTAGGAGTCCTTCCATTATCAGTAACATAGTCTGAAACAGCTACGGAAATGCTGTATATATCTCTCATGGTGCTTTTCTGTTTACTTTTATGGATAGCTGTAAGGGTATTAGGAATAAATGTAGCAGCAAGAAGGCCAATAATAGCAACTGAGATAAGAAGCTCAATGAGCGTAAAGCCTCTTCTCGTTTTCATCATCTAAGCTTCCTTTCCTCTCTTCACTTTTTTAGTCGGTAAGAGAATTCGGAAATTGAATCCAACATTGCATTATTCATAAATCGAGATAGACGAAAAATGTGAAACAAACATTTCTGGCCTTTATCTAGCTGGAGAATTTGCCGAGGGAGCATATGCCCGCAATCGGCTCATGGGAAATTCAGTTCTGGATTATATTGTCTTTTTTAGAGTTCTTTTCCGTTTATGCTCGTTGTATCTCATCTACATTTTCTTTTGACTTTTAAAAGGAATTTGATATATTGTATTCGTTTTTCAAAGAGAGGAAGCTTTTATTTTAAGCTTGGCGCAGATAAAATAAATTTTTTGAAGCACGTTTGAAAAAAGAAAAAATAAAGACCAGACTTTTCCCGAAATCGCTGTTTCGGACGAAAATCCTTAGCTAAAGCACTACAAGATAAGGATCTCATTCATGGAAAATAAAGAAGCCGAAAAAAGGACATGCATCCGGTTTGCAATTCCCGGGGCTGCAGTCAGTTATGAGTTCAAGAATCACGTAGAGGAATTTTCCCCTCTTGTCGATATCAGCCGCGGGGGAGCTAAATTTCTGGGTAAAAATCCTCTCGATATCAATGCAGATATAACCTTGAAAATATCCGTTCCTGGTGAAAGAATTCCCTTAACCCTCCACGGGAAGATACGGCGGATATTCATCATTGAGGGAAAAGATCAATACGAGGTCGGGGTTCAATTTAATCCGTATGGAGAAAAGGAAAGACAAAATTACCCCGGAAATCTGGTGAAAATCATTTCACTTGAGCAAAAATTTGCCCCTAAAGGAAAAGTAAAAATAGAGAAATATGAAATTGACGGTTGATAAATATTTAATAAATCAGCATAATATCTAAAAAAGAAATTTGCTACTAGGATTTAAATATTAAAACTCTTGTTGTTTTCTTAGAATAGGATGACGGCCTCAGGCGACGCTGTCAAGAGATCAAGTGAAATGCTCCAGGACAAACAAAGGAGACTGTAGTTGGAAGAGCAGGAAATAGAAAAAAGAACATGCATCCGGTTCAGAATTCCTGGAGCTACGGTCAGCTATGAGTTCAAGGAACATATAGAGGAATTTTCCCCTCTTGTTGATATCAGCCGCGGGGGACTCAAGTTTATAGGAAAGAAACCTCCCGAGATCCAATCTGAAGTTACCCTGAGTATTTCCATTCCCGGTGAAAGAATTCCTTTAACTATGCACGGAAAAGTGCGGTGGATATCTTATGTTGAGTCCAAAAATCAATACTTTATCGGGGTTCAGTTTAATCCGTATGGAGAAAAACAAGGGGAAAATTATCCAGGAAACATGGTCAAAATCATCGCCCTTGAGCAAAAATACGCAATTAAAGAAAAAGCTAAAACTGCGAAATTTGAAATTGACTAGCTAGTTGAATCTTGTCCTTCGATGACTATTTGAGAGTAATCTGCGACCTGGATCAATAGTTTGCTTATAGCTTGGAGGAGAGCCAGGCGATTTCTCCTCATTCTTATCTCATCAGTCATTACCAGAACATTATCAAAAAACTTATTTATCGAAGATCTTATCCTGAAAATAATTCTCTGCGCCTGAGAAAAATCTCCTTTAGATATTAATGGAAGGATATTATCCTTTATTATGGAAAAAGTAGTATAAAGCTCCCTCTCTTCCTTTTCAGCCAGCAGTTCTTGATTGATTTTAAACAGAGGTTGATCTTTCAGAATGTTGTTTACCCTTTTGGCGATGATGATCAAAGGTTCGAAATTCGGGCTTTCCTTGAGGCTATCCAGCGCCTTAAGCCTTAGGTAAGAGTGATAGATGTTATCAATCCCTACTGAAACAGCAGAACTTATCAAATCATACCGATATCCCTGCCTCTCAAAAATGTAGCGCAACCTGTTTGAAAAGAAGTCCAGGCAGTAACTCTTTATTTTCTCTTTAGGCTCTTGAAGCTTCTCTCCGTAAATAGCAATCACCTTGTCCAGAAGCCGCGAGAAAGAAAAGTGAAGCTTTCTCTCGATGATTACCTTGCAAACACCTTGGGCATTTCTTCGCAAACCAAATGGATCCTTGGACCCCGTCACTGTTATCCCGGTTCCAACCACTCCCACGATAGAGTCCAACTTATCAGCTATGGATAATATGGCCCCGGTCAAGGAAGCGGGAGGTTCATCATCCAGGCTTACAGGCTGATAGTGCTCATAAACCGCTTTCCAAACCAGAGTAGGGTATTTCTCTTCCCTGGCATAGAGCCCGCCTACATTTCCCTGGAGTGAGGGAAATTCTCTTACCATATCTGTAAGGAGATCTGCCTTGGAAAGCTCGGCCGCTTGAATAACTTGCGTCTTTTCCTTTTTAGCCTCGATCTTATCGGCCAGGTAAGAAACTATTTTCTTTAATCGCTGAGTTTTATCCTCATAGCTCCCCAGTTTTTCCTGAAAGACAATCTTATCTAAGCCTTTTGCTTTGTCTCTTAATGTTATCCTTCTGTCTTGTTCCCAGAAAAACTTGGCATCCTCCAATCGAGCCCTTAGCACTCTCTCATTTCCCCTTCGAATAATGGACTTTGAATCCTGGTAGGCATCAGCCACTCCTAAAAAGAAAGGCAGTTGTTTCTTATCTTTAACAATAGAAAATAGTCTCTGTCCTTCTCGCATAGCAGTGCTCAAGACCTCCAGAGGCAAATCTAAATATTCTTTCAGAAACGCACCCAGGAAAACATGAGGATATTCGACATCATAGACAATGCGCCCGAGGAGATCTTCATCCGGGTGCAGGGTAGCTTTGAGAGAGGCCAGCTTTCGCACTATCTGATTTAAGATCATCATTCTTCTTTCTTCCTGATCAATCACAACCTTCATCTTCCTTAGAGTTTCTTTGTACTCTATGAACGATCTTACTTTAATTTCCTCGGGAAAATATATCTTATGACCGGCTGTTGAATCCCCAGCCTGTATTCCTCCAACCGAAAAAGAAAGCACCTTCCCGCCGAAAAGACAGAGAATATTTTTTATCGGGCGAGAAAATCTAAAAGAACTTTCCCCCCATCTCATCATTTTAGGGAAGGAAAGGGAAGAGACAATTTGAGGCAGAATCTCGGAGAGAATATCTCCTGAAGGCTTTCCTTTTTCGATCTTTTTTAAACCCAGATACTCTCCCTTTGCAGTCTTTATAACCTTAAGTTCATCGACTCTTACTCCTTGAGACTTGGCAAATCCCAAGGCTGCGGGAGAAAAAGTTCCGTCCTCCCTAATTCCGACAGCTTTAGGAGGACCGATAATTTCTTCTTCCCTATCTTTTTGGCTTGGAGCAAAATCGCCGACAACAACCAAACGACGGCAGGTTCCGTACGTTTCAATTTGTCCTCCATCAATATTCTGCGAAGAGAGCTCTTCTTTAAATCTCTCCTTCAGTTGCACAAGAGCAACTTTCACGTGTGCCGGAGGCATTTCTTCGGTGTTTATCTCTAAAATAAATTCCATCAGGGCGAACTCTCCCTTGCTATGTATTTTTCAGCAATCTGGCTGACCAGGCCTCTTATCTGAGCAATCATTTTGACTCTCTCTGTAACACTTATTGCTCCCCTGGAGTCCAGAAGGTTGAAAAAGTGGGAACATTTAAGACACATATCGTAGGCGGGAAGGAGCAGATCTTTATCGATGAGCAGCCTGGCCTCTTCCTCATTCAAAAGGAAAGAGTCTTTAAGTCTCCTTACGTTTGCCAGGCTAAAATTGTATTCTGAAAACTCTCTCTCCTCAATGAACCGCAAATCCTGGTAGCTGACATCTTCAGACCAGTTCAGGTCGTAAATATTATCTTTTTCTTCCAGAAACATTTCTAACCTTTCCAGGCCGTAAGTGATTTCAACGGGCACCGGAAAAAGGTCGATCCCGCCTGCCTGCTGGAAGTAAGTAAACTGAGTGATCTCCAGGCCATCCAGCAAAACCTGCCATCCGACACCCCAGGCACCGATGGAGGGAGCTTCCCAGTCATCTTCATCGAAACGAATATCATGATCCTGGAGATTGATGCCCAGAGCACCCAGACTCTTAATGTAGATTTGCTGAATATCCGAAGGAGAAGGCTTCATGATCACCTGGTACTGGAAGTGCTTCTGGACCCGGTGAGGGTTTTCTCCGTAGCGGCCATCTGTAGGCCGGCGCGACGGCTGAACATAGGCAACTTTCCATGGTCTTTTATCAAGAACCCTGAAAAACGTATCAGGAGTCATGGTTCCTGCGCCAACCTCAAGGTCATAAGATTGAGCAAGATAGCATCCTTGCTCAGCCCAGAATTTCTGAAGATTCATAATAAGACTTTGAATACTCATTTCATATTCTGTAGGAGCTTGATTTATCAAACCCACATCTTGTAGGGATTTTTGTAGGGGCTTGATTCATCAAGCCCACCTTTATCCTATATAATAAAAAATTTTTCTCCATTTTATCTTTTTTTGCGTGATGCTTTCTTCCGCACCCACCTTAAAACTGGATCTCTCGCAGCAGTAGTCTCATCCAGGCGCCGCACATAGGATGTGTGCGGAGCAGACTTCACAACCTCTGGATTCTCTTTGGCCTCCTTTGATATCTGCTTCATGGCATCAATGAAAAGATCGAGATCTCTCTTACTTTCGGTCTCGGTGGGTTCGGTCATTAAAGCCCCATGAACGATCAACGGAAAAGACATGGTCGGAGGGTGCAGGCCAAAATCAATAAGCCTTTTGGCTATATCAATGTTTCCAACGCCGTGTTCTCTCTGAAACTTATCTGAAAAAACACACTCATGAAGAGTAGGTGTCTTGTATTTTAGATAATACTCTCTCTCCAAGCTTTTGCGAACATAGTTAGAATTCAAAACAGCAACCTCTGATACTTCCTTTAACCCTTCATGCCCTAAGGATAGAATATAGGCCAGCGCTTTGACAATTACCAAAAAATTACCGTAGAAGCTGTGGATTTTTCCGATACTCTTTGGATTGTCAAAGTTAAGATAGTATTTTTCTTCTTTCCTCTCTATGACGGGCAGAGGAAGATAAGGCTTCAATACTCGCTTCACCCCTACCGGTCCAGAACCAGGGCCGCCACCACCATGAGGTGTGGAAAACGTCTTATGCAGATTCAAATGGATCACATCGACATCCATATCTCCAGGCCTGCAGACTCCTATCAGAGCGTTCATGTTGGCTCCATCCATGTAGACAAAGCCACCTTTGGAATGGACAATTCCGGCTATTTTTTTTATATCAGTCTCAAATACCCCTAATGTATTCGGATTGGTAATCATCAAGGCAGCCACATCTTCTGTCATGTTCTGGGCGAGGCTCTTCAGGTCAATCGTTCCCTTTTTGTTGGATTTGATTTCTTGAACACGATAACCGCAGAGATGAGCGCTTGAGGGATTTGTTCCATGAGCTGAATCCGGAATGAGGACGATTTTTCTCGGTTCTCCCCTCTCTCCAAGATAGGCACGGATAAGCATCATTCCTACCAGCTCACCCTGAGCCCCGGCTGAAGGCTGAAGACTAAAAGCATCCATTCCGGTCAACTCAGCCAGAAGCTCCTCTGTTGTTTTAAGAACCTCGAGATTTCCCTGGATTAAATCAAGCGGGGCAGTAGGATGCGAGGATTTAAATTCCAGGAGAGAGGCTATTTTTTCGTTTATTTTGGGATTGTACTTCATAGTACACGAACCCAGAGGATAAAAACCCACATCTATGCAATGATTCGTCTGGGAAAGCCGGGTAAAATGCCTGATAATTTCCACTTCTGATACTTGAGGAAAACCTTCTATTTCACCCCTGGAGGGAAGATTCCGAAGTAGGTCCTTTTTAGAAGGAACATCAAGCTCGGGCAGAGAAAAGGCTCTTTTTCCCCTCTCGCTTATTTCAAATATCAAAGGTTCACGAATCATTATTATTTTTTGTTAGCTCCTACTCTATATTCCCAGTTGGCTCACGATTCAAGGGCTCATTATCCCTGGCTTCATTCATCGAACAAGCCATCACCAACGATTACCTAATTTACCTCATTAAAAGGAGTTCAACCTTTTAGGCCTTCTTTTAAAACTGCCGCCAGCTTATCAATCTCTTCTCTCTTATGCATCTCGGTCACACACACCAGGGCACAATTCTTAAGCTCTGGATAGTACTCACCAAGGTTCAGGCCTCCGATAATTCCTTTTTTCCTGAGAAAGCCACTGATTTTTTCCAAGCCCCCCGAGAATTCAAGTACAAATTCGTTGAAAGAATTTCCCTTGAATTTTCTTTTTACGCCCTTTATTTGGCTCAGTTTTTCCAGGGCATAATTGGCTTTCTGGATATTCTGCCAGGCAAGCTCTTTTAATCCCTCCCGGCCTAATGTTTCCAAGAAGATCGTGGCCCTCAATGCACACCAGGCTTGATTGGTGCAGATGTTCGAAGTGGCTCTTTCTCGTCTTATGTGCTGCTCTCTCGTGGATAAAGTCAGAACAAATCCCCTATTACCATCCGCATCCTTTGTCTGGCCTGCAATTCTGCCCGGGAACTGGCGAATAAATTCTTGGCAACAGGCCATGAATCCCAGATAAGGACCGCCAAAACTCAGGGGAATGCCAAAGGACTGCCCTTCCCCTGCTGCGATATCAGCTCCCAGCTTTCCCGGGGCTTCAAGAATACCAAGGGATACTGGTTCTGCGACCACGACTATGGATAAAGCCTGGACGCTGTGAGCAAGGTCTGAAACCTTTTTAAGATTTTCTGTTATCCCCATAAAATTGGGTGACTGAGCGACAAAAGCCGATGCCTTATCATCCAGCTTCCCTTTTAGATCTTTGAGGTCAACCTCTCCTGTCTCTGAATACGTGATCTCTTCAATCTCAACTCCCAAGTTTTTCACATACGTTTGGATGACTCTCCTGTAATTAGGATGGAGGGTTTTGGCGATTAAAACCTTTGGTCTCCCCTTCAAGCGGTGGGCCATAAGAACTGCCTCAGCCGCAGCAGAAGCCCCATCATAAAGGGATGCATTTGCAATATCCATGCCCGTCAATTGGCAGATGAGAGTCTGAAACTCAAAAATGACCTGGAGTGTTCCCTGGCTTACTTCAGGCTGGTAAGGAGTATAGGGGCTTATAAATTCTCCTCTGGAACTTAAGTAATCCACGACGTACGGAATCACATGGTGGTAAGCTCCTGCTCCTAAAAATGAAAGAAAATTCTGATACTTGTTTTTCTGGGTTATTCTCTCAAAGAACTGAATCAGCTCGAGTTCTGTCATGGGAGAAGGGACATTGAGCTCCCTTTTCAGCATCATGTCTTTGGGGATACTGCGAAAGAGCTCATCCAGATAAGAGATGCCGACTTTGGCCATCATTTCTTTCTTATCTTTATCGCTCAGTGAAATGTAACTCATATGCTTAATATTCCCTTTATGTTAAATACACCCTATTTTATGCTAAATGAACCCTATTTTAATTCGATCGAATTAAATAAATTACTCTTCGATCCCCTCTAAGAATTCTTCATATTCAGAGGCTGCCATCAACTTTTCTAGCTCCGCCTCATCCTTTATCTTAAGACGAATAAACCAACCTTTGCCATGAGGGTCTTGATTAACAAATTCAGGGGAATCATTCAATCCCTTGTTTACCTCGAGCACTTCCCCGGAAACAGGGGAGTAAACATCAGAAACCGCCTTAACGGATTCAACAACTGCCATGGATTGATGGAATTCCAGTTTCTTTCCGACTTCAGGCAATTCGATATAGACAACATCTCCCAGCTGCTTTTGAGCAAACTCTGTAATCCCCACAGTCGCCTTACCGCCTTTCACCTGAATCCACTCATGGTCTTTGGTATAGTAAAAGTTGTCAGGATACATCTTTCGCCTCCTGCTTTATATTCAATCTTGTAGGGGCTTGATTTATCAAGCCCACCTT
>CAYUXD010000010.1:19782-20819 GCA_964448655.1 uncultured Eubacteriales bacterium | reverse complement strand
GGATTGCCGCTGCCGTTGCTTTTCCACATCTTGGATTCATGGGGACTGCTTGCAAAAAAGCAGAAGAAGAAAAGAAGAACAAGCTTGTGTACCGCACCCTCGGAAAAACAGGAATAAAACTCCCGATTGTAAGCATGGGTACCATGGATGCCATCTCAGAAGCTCTGGTTAGAACTGCGCTGGATGCAGGGATCCGCCATATCGCAACTGCTCAATACTATGCGAACGGCCGCGCGGAAGAATTCGTGGGAAAAATCATAAAAAACTATAAAAGAGAGGATATCATCTTGGCCACTGGCGTAATACCACAGCCGATAGATTATAAATCGGGCGTTTTTTCGAAAGATACAGATATCGCCAGGTTTGAAAGAGAGTTCGAAGGCAGCCTGAAGAGAATGGATACTGATTATGTGGATTTCTTCTACCTTCCGTTTGCTGCCAAGAAAGAATCGGTCATGTTTGAGCCGTTGATGAAATCGATGGAAGGGATTAAAAAGGCCGGGAAAGCCAGGTTTTTAGGTGTTAGCTCGCATAGTCTGGTTCCGGAAGCTGTCCGCGCGGCTGCGGACAGCGGCTTTTATGATGTCGTCATGCTCGCTTACAACTTTCAGGTCAAAGACATCGAAGAGAGAAAAGAAGCGGTTGCCTATGCGGCCAATAAGGGGATGGGGATAGTTGCCATGAAGACAATTACCGGAGAGTCGTGGATGGCCGGTAAACAAGAAGCGGTTAGCAATCCCAAAGCAACCCTCAAGTGGGCTCTTCAAAACGAGAACATCCATACAGCAGTCCCGGGTTTCACCACATTCGACCAGCTTGAAGCGGATCTATCTATCATGGAAGACTTGACATTGACACCTGAAGAGAAAAAATATCTGGAGCTTGCGCGAGCCAACCATAAGGATAGCCTCTTTTGCCAGGGGTGTGGGACCTGTTTGAAACAATGTAAAATAGCGCCTGATATCCCCACCCTGATGCGCTGCTACATGTATGCCTACGGTTACAGAGACCTCGCCGCTGCCGCGAGAAACATAGAA
>CAYUXD010000010.1:13159-19772 GCA_964448655.1 uncultured Eubacteriales bacterium | reverse complement strand
TGTCAAGGATAATCCTATCGCCTGTGCCGATTGTTCATCTTGTGTCGTGAAATGTCCGATGGGCTTTGACATCAAAGAAAGGGCCGCGGACATAATACGGTTAAGAGACTTTCCATCGGAATTTTTCGAAATATAAGAATTTGGTTTTGGGGGAACATAAAATATCGTCCGATTTTTCACAATTTCCACCCGTTGGCAACTCGAAATGAAAGTATCACACCCAAAGCGGCGAGGTCAACAGCCTAAAAAGAGAAAAAACAACAGAGGCTCTCAAGCACTCAGCTTTACAGATAGACTCCGCCCTTGAATCGCCAAAAAGCAACTGCAGCGGCTATCAGAAATATTCACTCCATTGCTCAGCCGCCACCAGGAGTTCCTGATGGAAATCTTATATTGAAGAACATAGGTAAGATTTCTCAGACATGCACGTTTTCAAAGAATGGACACTATGCTATCATTTCCTTTACTTCTAATGCAGAGGTGAATTTTGTCTTATCGGAATTTCTTCAGCCAATCCCTGCTCTTCGTCTGCCTTATTGTCCTCGTCGGTAGAGTTTGGGGTGAAGATTCCTTTAAAAGTTCTGAACAGAATAGCAAGACCCCCCGCGATGAGAACGGCAAACGGTACATCACTGCCGTTCGTACGGAAACGCCGTTGGCTATCGACGGGTTGTTGAACGATCTAGCCTGGCAAACCGCCCAGTTTCAAGGGCAATTTACACAGCGCGAACCAGAAGAGGGGATGCCTGCATCCGAAAAAACCGAAGTAGGGTTTCTTTATGATGAAAAGAATCTTTACATCGGTGTCAAGTGTTACGATTCTGAGGCGGGCAAGATTATCGCTAGAGAAATGCGGCGCGATGCCATTGTCGATGATGATGACTATTTTGAATTTGTCCTGGATACCTATCACGACCACCGGAGTGGGTATTATTTCATAACTAATCCCCACGGGGTCAAGCGGGAAGCGGCCCTGGCCAACGAGGGTCAGGACTTCAATCCTGCCTGGGACGGTCTCTGGTTGTGCAAAGCAAAGATCACGGCTGACGGCTGGCTGGTTGAGATTGCTATTCCCTGGAAGACGTTGCGATTTGCAGAGCAGGAATCTTCGGTGTGGGGTATCAACTTCGCGCGTATGATTCGACGGAAGAATGAACACGTCTACTGGCAGCTTATTCCGCGTGATTTTGGAAGAGGAGCAGGAATTTTCCGTCTCTCCGAAGCGGGGTCGCTCCAGGGCCTGGCCGACGCAAAAATGGGAGGTAATCTGGAACTGAGGCCTTACTTTTTGGGAGGCATGGAAAACGACCAAAACACAGATTTTTCGACGGATCGTCTGGGTGATATTGGACTGGATGCAAAATTGGCGCTTACAGCAAATCTGGCTTTAGACCTTACGTTAAACACAGATTTTGCCCAGGTGGAGGCAGACCAGGAACAGGTCAACCTGACGCGTTTTTCTCTTTATTATCCTGAAAAACGAGAATTTTTTCTTGAGGGTGCTGAGGTCTTCTCCTTCGGCGGCAGCGGCGGGGACCATTGGCATCAAGAAGATACCGAGATGAATCTTTTTTACAGCCGTCGACTTGGACTTGTCAATGGTCATGAGGCACGGATACTCGGCGGCGCCAAAATGGTGGGAAAGGTAGGCAAATATCAAGTCGGTGTGATGAATATAATAACGGATGCCGTCACCATTCAAGAAGATGATGAGACGACCAGGGTCAATGCGACAAACTTTTCTGTAGTGCGTTTCCGGCGCGATATTCTGGAGCGGGGCACAATAGGAATGATGTTCCTGAACAAGGAAGAGTTGCATTCCTCAGACTTTAACCGCTCTCTGGGGCTCGATGGTCACTTTCCTCTGAGTCGTTATTTCACTATTTCGGGCTATCTGGCAGCTACCTCGGGACCTCGAGAAGCGGAAGAGGGACGGATCATCAACATGAATAAGCGAAACCTGGCTGGCAAACTCAGCCTGGGATACAATACCGACCTTTGGAAGGCCTCGGCCTCGTACCAGGATCTAGGGGCCAATTTCAATCCAGAAATAGGATTTATCCGTCGCACGGACTTTCGGCTCAGCAGCGCTTCGGTTGAATACTCGCCGCGGCCCAAAGAATCGTCGGTTATCCGCCAGTTCAGTTATCAATTGGGGGGCAGCTATCGTTCTGACCACGATAACAGGATGTTAGAGAATGCGGTCGAGGCATCATTTTCCATTAATTTCCAGAACAGCTCACGCTTCAGCGTCAATATTCAGCGGGAAAGTGAGTTTATCGATTATGATTGGGAGGTACGTGAAGGCTTCATCATTCCTGAAGGAACCTACACCGGCTACGTGTACTGTCTCAACATGGAAAGCGATAAGAGCCGCGCCCTTGCAGGTGAGATCGATATCGATTATGGGAGTTATTATACCGGTCATCAAATGAGGTTTGGTCTTAACGGTACAGTTACAAGTATCCGGCGGCTCAGGATGGAGGTCGATTACAATCATAATTATATCAATCTTCCTGAAGGAAGTTTTCACACGAATACGCTTGGACTTCGCCTGTATTACTTTTTTTCTACGGATCTTTATTTAAAAGCCTATGTGCAATGGAACGACGATAAATACTATAACTTAGGGAAGGAGAAGATCATCAGTGACATTCTGCTGCGCTGGATCTATTCACCGGCATGCAATCTCTACCTGGTTTACAATGATGGACGACTGATCGGACCCGGTCCTAATGAGATCATCAATCGGACATTGATGGTCAAGGTCACTTATTTCTGGCGTAAGTGATGTTCAACTCAAGAACATTGCCCTTCGTCCGCCTGCTACTTGAGAGGGAAGGTAAGACGCGACGGCAACGGAAGGGCGAGGATTTTCAACTGCTTCTTTCTCAGCATTTTTTAAGAATATTCCAGGAGTAAGCTTTTGGACGTCCAGGGAAAGATTGAAAATGACCTGAAGGAAAAAGGACTCAATTCACAAAGACTTACTTCGTCCAGGCATAACCCAGCTTGATGAAGAATGTCCTGTCCGCCTGAGTGATGTCGATCCCCGTCTCGCCGAAATAATTGTCTGAATAGCCGAGGAAGAGCACGGTCTGGGGATTGAGCTTGTAGGAGAACAAAATTTGGGTGAACACAGTCTGCGTCTTTCTTGGAACGGGATTGATATAAAGCTCCGGTGTTCGTGCCACATTCAGGTACTGGACAATGCCTCTGACGAACATTCGCAGGTTGAAATTATACACAAGCTTTAACTGGCTGAGGTTCGCCTGGAAGATCTCGTCACCTCTTAAAGTGAACCGCTGAAAATTGTGCTGGAAGTTAATGTTGATATTTCTTCCCAAAATGACTTCTGCTGCCGGCATCACGTTCAGGGCGAAGGCTTTACGCGCGTTATTATAATCGACAACATCGCCTAACCATCCCACCAGGTTGAACTTGATACCTCCTGCCGGCTTGATTTCCGTGTAGAATGACAACTGGTCTTTATCGTAGACTTCCTGCAAAAACAGTTCCTTTTCCCTGAAGTAGGTTGCCTGAAACACGCTCTGAAGAGGTCCAAGATAGCCCGTTTGCAGGGCCATGGTGCTGTCAGTGAGATTTCCGTTATGGTCATAGGTGACATCGCCGAAGGCACTAACTGTGACCCGCGTGAACCAATCACCTTTTTTTCCCCAGATGAGCCGGGTGATTTGGGCACTCGCGCTCCTTATATCTACACGGGAGACAAAGCCATAGTCTGCACGAAAAGTGGGATTGCGGTCATTGTAGGAGAGACTATACACCCAGGTTCGTCCCAGGTGATAGAAAGAACCCATAAAGGCGTCCCCGCCAAAATCACCTGAAGGTTGACCAAATGCTGATGAGGTGGTGTTTGAGTAATCCGTCTCTGAGTGGAGGTACTGGAAGCGCAATTCTTTAGTCCTGGAAAGGCGCAGAAACCCATCCACTCCGGCCACATGGTTGTAATAATCATCTGCCGTACGGCCTGTGTAGAGGAGGCCTATGGTCGAGTTCCTACCCACATCCCGGCGGTAGCGGAACACGCCGCTTGTCACACCCTGGTCGATAGAGGTCGACATTGAGCCCTGGTTGGAAGGAAAGATGAGGTTGTTAATTCTGTCATAGGCGCCAAAAAACCCGATGGCGCTCTTGCCCAGCTTCCCGGTCAGTTTTAGGCCTCCGTCAGGATCGGCTACGGTGCGGGTGAACACGGCTTCGACAGGAGTCAGGAAAAAGTCAGCTCCTTCAAGAAAAAAGGGTCTCTTTTCAGGGTAGTAGAGAGCAAACCTGGTATTGATATCGAGTTGAGCTACATCCGCCTCGACCTGGGAGAAATCCGGATTTGCGGTGGCGTTAAGGATCAGGTTGGGTGTTATTCCCCAGCGGAATGTCACTCCGGGATCATACTCCTCATTACCTGCGACCAAGGACCCGGCTGGAAAGTCTTCTCTTTGATCCGTTCGGATGGCTGTTAAGGTCGGGTCAATCTCAATGTTTAACCCGGTGGTCATTCCCTGAAGACCGCTGATTTTGTTTTGTTGACAGAGAATACAGCCGATGTCCCGTCTCCGCGTGTGCGAGGTCATCCGGTGCCGGACGCTGCGGGGATAGGAGCGCTCAGCGCCGAAACCCCAGACCTGAACTTCAAAACTTCTGGAGAACCGCAGCTGGCTGAAGGGAATTGCAATCTCCACAGCGTATCCCCAATCGCTAATTTTTCCTTTCGACTTCCAGATTGCATCCCAGGAAAAATCCTCGTATCCTTCAGACTCGCTGAAATTGGCATCAGCCTGAACACCCAGCGGGTTGACCCTGAACTGGAAAGCTCTCCTCTCATCGTTGAAAGTGTCAACCATGATGACCACATGGTCGTCCTGGATGAAAGTATCAGTGGAATCGCGGTCCATCAGGTGGGCACGGATTTTTTTCGGCTCCTGGTCATAACAGCGAAATCCGACGTAAAAATATCTTTTATCGAAGGTCACAAGACAATCTGTATCAACTGGTGACGGGATGTTGTCTCCGGGAAGCCACTCGTAGGGAAGCTTGATGATTACAGCGTCAGCCCAGGCCTGTTCATCCAGCACGCCATCGACCTTGATGGGCGAGGTTGCTGGCGTGACTGTGAAATGTTGAGCAGATGGTTCTTGCTTGTCCTTTTTCTGGTTCGACTTGAAACGCGGAGAGCCAAAAAAGGCTGAAGTCAGAACCAGAATCATCAATACAGGGGCTGTTATCCGGAAAAATCGATACTGTCTCACTTTTATTTTCTCCTTGTTAGGGAATTCAAAATCCCGCTACGTGTCTGTCCTTGGATTTTCTGCCAAGTATCCATTCAGAGACCAAAACCTTTAAAGTCAGCAATAAATGTGCCATATTCATTCATCTCTGCGCTGAACAGATGACTCCCAAATTATTTAAGAAAAGACACGATCCAACGATCCTCGCTACCTCTCAAATTCGGGAATTTTCTACCTGGCATGCCACTCTGGTCAATTTTTGAACTGGGCATAGCACTCCACGTTATCTCTAGATAAGTTATACGAAAAAATAGGAGGGAAGGTTGCGAACGTCAAAATATAGGAAGTTACTTTTTGGGTTGTAATGATTTTCACTCTTTATTGCTTCATTCACGTATTATGATATTTTTTTAATGTTTATATCAAAACAAGAAGAAGTGGTCAATTTACGAAGAAACGAAAGAAGGTAGCTAGAATTGCAGAAAAATCAAGAAAGAAGTGCAAAGATTTTCAACTGCTCTTTTATCAATCCCTACTCAGCTGAAATACCCAGACTAGCTAGACCTACTAGATCAGCTAGATTGGCAAAACTCTCCAGACTTGCTGGACTGGCAAGAGCTTCTAATTTTTTGAAAGATAGTTAGAATTTTTTTATGAATTTTCTTATAATTGCCTTTGTCTGTTGTAAGCACCCATCATTCAAGAAAGAGCAGACAATAAATTTTAAGGAGGGATAAAGAAATATGAATAGAATCAGAGACTATCAAGGCCGCATATTTTCAGGGTTATTGATTATCTTGATTGGAGTTTTGTTTTTGCTCGGCAATTTGGGCAAGCTGGATATCGGAGAAGTCTTTTCTACCTATTGGCCTCTCATTCTCATTTTTATCGGCTTATGGCACTTGATTGGGCATGAGTTTCGCAGCGGTGGCTTAGGAGTAATCCTTATTTTGATTGGCGGCTTTTTTATGCTTGTCAATCTGGATATTATTAGAGGCAGAATCTGGCTTTATTTCTGGCCCCTGCTAATTATAGCTGCTGGTCTGTGGATTATTTTTAAGCCAAGATTTAAGCCTTTTCAAGCAAAAGCTCCTGGAATCAAGGAGAAAGATTTAGACGCTTTTACAATTTTTTCAGGAATAAAACGCCGTATTGACTCCCAAGAATTTCGAGGAGGCAAAGCAACGGTCCTTTTTGGCGGCATTGATTTAGACTTTAGGCAGGCAGCTTTGGTGGACAATAAAGCTACTGTTGAGCTAACGGCAATTTTCGGCGGCATCGAAGTTCTGGTTCCTAGTGATTGGAAGGTCGTTGTTGACAGCAGTTCAATTTTTGGAGGAGTTGAAGATAAGCATAAAGCAGCGCCT
>CAYUXD010000010.1:12325-13149 GCA_964448655.1 uncultured Eubacteriales bacterium | reverse complement strand
GAATTCAGAAGGCGAGAAAATTCCCCCAGAGACAATCAGAAGGTTAAAACTAAACCTTTTGGGAAATTGTTTGAAGAAGTCGAGTTGATGATAGAGACTAAGAAAAATTGAAGGAAAAATTACCTTTAAGTATTTTTAATCTTTTTTTACCAACTCTACTGGACCAGAACTGCCATCCTCTGATTCCCAGCTGCCACTCATCTTATTCCCTTCTACAGTCAAAGTTGCATATACCGTTGCATACTCGAACCCGTCAAAGATGGTGAAATTGAATGTTAAGGTGTTATCTTTAAATTCGATATCCTCTAATTCTGCGTCCTCGGCAAATCCCAATGAATCCGTAATCGTCCCACTGTATTCCCCGTCTATCTTTTCCAGGACTAAGGTTAACTGATCCGGTCCCGGGGCGTCAGGAACTTCTGTTGTCCCTTCCCATGTTCCGCTGAGGTCGACCTCTTGGCAGAAAGATATTCCGCAGCAAAGAGTCAAAAGAAAAACAAGCGTAGCTAAAAGTGAAGTTGTTTTTTTCATGTTGTTCTCCTTCTATTTGTTGACATTTATAATTATCATAAAATATGAAAATTTCCAAAGAAAATTTATTTAATAGATACGAATTTTTTCATAGAAAAGTTTCATTTTTCTTTAACATATTGATTTGATTCATCAAACCCAACTATTGATTATTAACGTAAGAGCTTGATTCATCTGTAGGGGCTTGATTCATCTGTAGGGGCTTGATTTATCAAGCCCACCTTTGGATTATTAGCGTAGGGGCTAGTTTTATGTGTAGGGGCATGATTTATCAAGCCCACCTTTTAATCATT
>CAYUXD010000010.1:0-12225 GCA_964448655.1 uncultured Eubacteriales bacterium | reverse complement strand
AACGTAGAGGTTAGTTCTGTTTGTAGGGGCTTGATTCATCAAGCCCACCTTTTAATCATTAACGTAGAGGTTAGTTCTGTTTGTAGGGGCTTGATTCATCAAGCCCACCTTTTAACTATAAAAATAAAATTTTGGTTTGATAAATAAAACTTGAAATGGCAAGATAGGAGGAGAAGCAGAAAATCTATTTAAATAAAGATATTTTGAAATCCATGGATTAAAAAGGGGGTTTAATTGGATGTAATTCAAGCCATAAACCAACGAAGAGCTTATCGCTCTTTAGAACCTGCAAAGATAACGAAGGATTTGATCAGAGATTTAGCCCGCAGCGCCCAGCTTGCTCCTTCTTGCTTTAATAATCAACCAGCTCGATTTGTTTTTGTCTCGGACTCAAAAGCCTTGAAGAATATGCGCTCTGCTCTCTCAGAGGGCAACCAATGGGCTTTTTCAGCTTCTCTGATCATAGCTGTCTTCAGCAAAAGGGAAGATGATTGTATCATCAAGGATAGAGAGTATCATCAATTCGATTGCGGACTCGCTGTGGGTTTTCTCCTGTTGAGAGCGACTGAATTAGGCCTTGTGGCACATCCCATTGCTGGGTTCAGCCCGAAGAAAACAAAAGAAATCCTGGGTATTCCAGAAGAATATAAAGTCATCACGCTGATAATTGTTGGCAAACATTCTAGAAAGATCAGCCAGATTCTTTCAGAAAAGCAGGTAGAGTGGGAGAAAAATAGGCCAGAGAGATTTCCTCTTAAAAATATTGTTCATTTCAACAGTTGGGGGACGTAAAATAAGTGGGTGACGTTCCCCTAAGTGCCACCTTTTTGGTGAAATATTTGCTATAATCAGCTTCTGAAATTGAAGCTTAGAGATAGTAAAATTTCATAAGAGGGTCCTTAAAAAATGGCTGGTATCATTATTACAGGTGCTACAGGCTTTATCGGAAAAGCCCTGTGCTTTCGTTTGCTTAAAGAAGGTTATGAAGTGATTGCCCTTTCTCGTAATTTAGAGAAGGCGAAAAAAATCTTGGGAAATGATGTCACAGTTGTTGAGTGGGACGGTCGAAGTTGCCGGGGATGGCAGGATTATGCTAACGGTGCTTATGCTGTTGTGAACCTGGCGGGAGAAAACATAGGCTCTGGACGTTGGACGCCAAAAAGGAAGCAATCTATCCTTCAGAGCAGGCTCGATGCAGGAAGAGCTGTGGTTGAGGCAGCAAAGTCTGTCGAAAAAAAGCCCAGGGTAATCATTCAGGCTTCGGCCGTTGGCTATTATGGCTTTCGTGGAGATGAAATTATTGATGAATCGTCTTCCCCCGGAGAGGGTTTCCTTGTTGAGGTAGTCAAAAAATGGGAGCAATCCACGCAAGAAGTTGAGTCTCAGAAAATTCGACGTGTAATTATTCGGTCAGGTGTTGTCCTAGGAAAGGAGGGAGGAGCCGTTCTTCGCTTAATAAAACCTTTTCGTCTTTTTGTCGGTGGTCACCTGGGAAGCGGAAAGCAATGGATTTCCTGGATTCATCTTGAAGATGAGGTCAACGCAATACTCTTTCTCATACAAAGAGAAGATTTAAAAGGTGTTTTCAACCTGACAGCACCACATCAGCTAATCCAGAAGGATTTTGCTCACATTCTGGGAAAGGTTATGAAGCGGCCTTCTTGGTTACCCGTTCCAGGTTTTGCCCTCCGGCTGTTTTTTGGTGAGATGGCCAAAGAGATGCTTTTATCAGGCCAGAGAGTCAGGCCGGGACGACTTCTGGAGGCGGGCTATCGATTCCTTTATCCTCAAGCTGAACTCGCGATTAAAGAGATTTTAGGAAAAATTGACTGAGAAAATGGGGCCTGGCCCCATTCTTTAAGGTGGGTTTGATGAATCAAATCCCTACAATTAAATAAGGTGAGCTTGATGAATTGAATCCCTACAGTATTGAGGGAGGCCTGATCAAATGATGATTTCTTTTGGTATTTCTCTCAGGTTGAAATATGAGGCCATGCTTTTGCAGTAAGCCCCGGCACACAGCACAGCCAGAATATCGCCCCTCTTTGGCACCGGCATTTCTATTTCTTTTCCGAAGACATCTCCTGTCTCACAAAGGTTTCCGGCGACTGTAATCAGTTCCTTTTTCCCATAATTAAGGTTGGAACAATTAACGATGTGATGGTACGCTCCTGAATAAATGGCAGGTCTTGGCACAGTGTTAAAGGTTCCTGCATTCACGCAAGCAAAAAGGTTGTCGTAGCTTTTTTTCAAATACTCAACTTTGACCAGCAAAACACCCGCGTCTCCGACTAAGTATTTTCCTGGCTCCATGGCGATGGTTTTTATCCCTAAGTCCGATTTTTTTATTTTTTGGCAAATATATTCTACATATTCCTTGACCGGAAACTTTTCCTGATCTGAAGAATATTGGGGCCCGAATCCGCCGCCGAAATCAAGAAATTCAAGGGAAAATCCCTGTCTTTGCACCTCGGATGCTTTCTGGATCATTCTATCAACAGCATCTTTTACTGCTTCAAAATCCTGCTTGGTCCAGCCAGAGCCTAGATGGTGATGCAATCCTGCAGGAGTAAAACCATATTGAGATGCCCTGACGAAAGTCTGGATGACTTTCTTTTCTTCAACGCCGAATTTAATGGGCATTCCGTCGTATGTTTTTTCTCCGGCAGTAACGACTTTCGAGTTAAATCCCCTTCCTATCCCGGGATTCCACCTAACGGCTACCTTGGTCTTTTTGTGCTTGAACCATCTCTCCCTGACCTCTTTCATAAGCTCGAGTTGTTCTTCAGCGTCTATGTTGACAATCAGATCATCGTGATCGAATGCCAGTTTGAGGTCTTCTGCACTGACGCTGGTCCCCGTGAAGAATATTCTATCAGCTGAGAATCCCGCGCGAAGAGCTTCAGCGACTTCCCCTGGAGAGACTGCATCTATACAGGCCCCTACCTCTTTTAGAATTTTCAAGATTTCTTGATGAGGATTTGCTTTCATGGCATAGTACAATTTAACTTCCAGCGATGTTTTCCCAGTGAAAGCCTTAAGAAGTGTTTTAAAGTTGGAGAGAATCTGGTTTTTGCTGTAGACATAAAGCGGAGTTCCGTGTTCTTTGGCAACCTTTGTGGCTTCTTTGTCCCCAAGATAAAGCTTTCTTCCTTTGACATTCAGGAAGTCGTTTTCCCACCACATGCTTTTAGATTCCTTCTTATTGACTCCTATTTTTCATCGAATAAACCGAGCTGCCCTTCTCTTATTTTTTTTGCCAATTCTTTAAGAGCAGGATATTGTTCGACAAGAAGAGGGGGAATGTCCAGTTTTTCACCTGTAATCAAGTTTTTGATCTGAAGAGCGTTAGCTAATGCCTGTCCTCTATAATGGTTATTGGTGATGACATAGACTTTGCTGCTTTGATTACCCAAATCTTTTATTCTCTTGATCCAATCTTGGAGTTCTTCCTTCGTGTAGAGATAATTGTATCGTTCGTCCCGACCTGCATCTTGTTTAAACCAGTTCTTGTAATTTCGTCCGTGCAGCCTAACGTAGGAGAATTCGGGATTTGTGCTGATAGAGCTGGGCTTGATTGAGTTGCGAAATATGGGCTGGTCGATATTGCAGAAGCTCACATTGTATTCTGAAAGAAGCTTATAAAAATTAGAACTATTCCAGGAGGAATGCCTCACCTCCAAGGCTAGAGGATAGTCGGAGAAAGATTTGAATAAATTAATCAAATATTCATTGTTTGAGATAGTGCTCGCAAAAGACCAGGGAAATTGAATCAAGATAGAGGCTAACCTCTCCCTTGCTCTGAGAGGTTCGATGCCGAGCTTGAAATTATCCACATCTTTTTGGGTGAAGTCTTTTCTCTTATGGGTGAAAACCTGATGAAGCTTGACGCTAAACAGAAAATCAGGGTAGTTTTCAACTCTTTTTATCCAGGAAATAGAAAGTTGGATTACAGGCGGTCTGTAAAATGTGCTGTTTATTTCTATAATATTTATATACTGGGCTAAGAATATGAGTGGATGAAAACCTCGATCCTTTTTTTCGGGATAAACAATCCCTTCCCAGTCATCGTAGCTCCAACCAGCAGTGCCTATAAAATAATCTGCCATGGGATCACATTTTGTTTCCGTTTAATTTATGCCTTATTATCCCAAAAAAATTCAAATTATAAAAGTAATATGGAAGCTTTTTCCGATAGGTGATAACTGATTGTTAGCGAAGCGAAAAAAAGGGGACAGGCTACTTTTTCCACAAGATCAACCCAAACTCCGCTCGTAGACAGAACAAAGAAAAGGGGACAGGCCCCTTTTTCCGCAAGAAAGAGGACAGTTCTGGGGTCAGGCCTTATCATGGGGAAGGCTAGAGATAATCAAGGGCAGTAAAATTTCTCTTCTCAATGGCAAGGCCTGACCCCATAAGGTACCAGATAAAGTAGCCTGTCCCCTTTTTTTCCCAAATTATAAAAGTTTGAAAGGTCTGACCCCAAAAAATGAAAAAAAGATTGCTCCTGAGATTTTTTTTGATTATTATGTTTAGGAAAAAAGAGGAACAGATAAATGAGAAAAGCCTTAATCCTTTTTTTATTATCCCTGCTCGTTTTCTTTTGCTGTGAAAAAAAACAAGAAAGTCTTTATACGATTGGCATTTTTCAGTTTAACGATGCTCCGACACTTAATGAGGTTCGAGAAGGCTTTATTCGTGCTTTAGAAGACAAAGGTTTAAGGAATAATGAGAATATCCGGCTGAAAATAAGGAACGGCTATGGAAATCTTCCTGAAGTCCAGAGAATTGCCCAGGACTTTGCCGATGAGAATGTTGATATGATCGTTGCTCTTTCAACTCCCTGCCTCCAGGCTGCTCTGATTGCAACTCATGAAATTCCAATCATATTTTCTTCTGTTGCTGATCCCTTCCTGGCCGGTGCTGGCAAGTCTGCCCAGGACCACCGGAGCAATGTTTCAGGAGTTTCTTCAAGAGGACCTATTGAAAAAAGTTTAGATTTTATCAAGGAAGTTTTGCCCGGAGCTAAAAGACTCGGAACTTTGTGGACACCAGCAGAGATCAATTCAGAATTTTATCTGGAACTAGCCAAGAGAGGAGCCAGAGATCTGGGCTTTGAAATAGTGGATGTTCCTATCGCCAATAAAAGCGAAATCCTCCATTCCGCTCAACTCCTAATAAATAAAAAAATAGATGCTATTTATCAAATTTCAGATAACACAATAAACGCCTCTTTTGAAACCATTGGCATTGTGGCAGAGGAAAATTCTATTCCTCTTTTTGGCGGTTTTCTGCTCTCCACTCATCGTGGAGCTTGTGCAGCCCTGGGATGGGATTTTTTCGAAATGGGTCATAAAGCGGGAGAAATCGCCATCAGGGTTAAAGGCGGTGAGAGCCCTGCTAAGATCCCCATTGAATACATGAGCAAAGTGAGGATGCACCTAAACCTGGATGCTGCAGCCAAGCAAGGGATTAAATTTTCCGACGAGGTCTTAAGAAAAGCGGATGAAGTCGCGGGTGCTGAGGAAAAGTCGCAAGATAGTTCTGATTTTTGATGAAAAAAATTTTTAAGATTGCTATAATCTCCATCCTTTTTTTCCTGTCAGGTTGTCTCGTCTTCTTTTTTGTTCATTTTTATCGCTCTGTGCCTAAGATAAAGGGGGATGTCTCTTTAACAGGCCTGGAAGCAGATGTCAAAATAATCAGAGATAGTTGGGGAGTTCCTCATATTTTTGCTCAAAACGAAAAAGATCTCTTTTTTGCCTGCGGATATGTTCATGCCCAAGACAGAATGTGGCAAATGGAACTTACCCGGAGAACAGGTTTGGGGAAACTTTCTGAAATATTTGGCAAAAAAACCCTGGAGAGAGACAAGTTTATAAGGACATTGGATCTTAAAGAAGCAGCGCAAAGAGATTTTGAGAAACTCTCACCCAAGATGAAGAGTCTCGTCCTCTCTTACAGTGAGGGAATCAATTCCTGGATGAATTCCCGAAAATTAAACTGGCCCCCTGAATTCTTGCTTTTAGGCTATCGACCTCAACCATGGAATCCTCTGGATTCTCTTATCGTCAAGGAAATAATGGCACTTCTTCTCTGCGTAGATTATCAAAGCGAAATTTTGAGAGCAAAATTGGTAAAAGAGCTTGGTGCCCATAAAGCTCTCCAGATATTGGAAGAAGGAATTGCCGCCCCTCTCTCCGATATAGAGGATGTGTCTTTGTCTGAGTGGTCTATCTCGCTTCCTTTCCAGGGAAGTAACAACTGGGTTTTGGCCGGGAGCCGCACAGAATCCGGAAAGCCTCTTTTGGCTAACGATCCCCACCTTGAAATCAGTCTTCCTCCCATCTGGTACGAAATTCACGTTGCCTGTCCCGGTCTAAATGCCGTAGGCGTCTCTCTTCCTGGAGTTCCGTTGGTCATCATCGGCCATAATGAATCCATCGCTTGGGGGATGACTAACTCTGGAGTGGATGTTCAGGATCTTTATGTTGAAAAACTCAACTCTTCCAAGGATATGTACTGGGAGAATGAGCAATGGAAGCCTATTTTTACAAAAGAAGAAAGAATCAAGGTAAGAGGAAAGAAGGAAACCGAAAGAATAGAAGTAAGCTGGACAGAACGGGGACCTGTTGTTTCTCCCATTCTCAGCGAAAACGAGAAGCCTCTTTCTTTAAGCTGGACGATCTATGATGGCGGACGAACTATGGAATCATTCTATCTTCTCAACAAAGCTCAAAATTGGCAGGAATTTGTTGATGCTTTGAAGTTGTTTGACGCTCCTTCACAGAATTTTGTCTATGCCGATAAAGAAGGGAATATCGGTTACTATTTGAGCGGGAAAATTCCTATAAGAGAAGAGGTGGCTGCTCTTTTTCCTTATCCTGCCTGGAAAGAGGAAGGCAGATGGCAAGATTTTCTAAAAGAGGAAGAAAAACCTAGTCTCTATAATCCTGAAGAAGGATTAATCGTCACTGCCAACAATAAAATAATTCCTGATGATTTTCCTCATTACATGAGCTTTGAGTGGGAGGCACCTTTCAGGGCAGAGAGAATAAGAGAATTGCTCCTTCAGAAGGAAAAGCATAATGTAGAGACAATGAAGGTAATCCAGAATGATATATTCTCCAAAAAGGGAGAGCTTTTTCTTCCCTATATAGAGGAAATAAAGATAGCAAAAGGAGAGTCAAAAGAGGCTCTTGATATCCTGAAGAGCTGGGATTTACGGTTATCCTCAGGAAAAGAGGCTGCTCTCTACAAAATTTTCATGGATTTTTTCCATGAGGAGGTTTTTAAGGACGATCTCGGCGAAAATTACGAAAAATTTAATTCACTTTTCAAGCGTAAGCAGGCTGGACTTCTCAGAATCCTGGCTGATCCTCTCTCGCCTTGGTTTGATAAAAAAGAGACTCAAGTTGTAGAGGCAAGGGAGGATATAATAGAAATTAGCCTGGATAAGGCTTATAAATGGCTCGAAAAGCAATACGGCCCTGCAGACGGATGGGATTGGATGAAGATAAATTCCTTTCGTCTCCAGCATTCGTTGGGTGAGGTCCCTTTTTTGAAATTTCTTAACCGAGGTCCTTACCCTCTTGGCGGCGATGCTTTCACAGTAAGATGTTCTTCATCCTCGTCGCTTAAAAGAAATTGGGGAGTTTCTTATCGCCAGATTATTGATTTATCTGATTTCAGAAATTCTGTTTGTGTCCTAAGCTCTGGCGAAAGCGGCCATTTTCTCGACCGGTTTTACGATGATCAGATCTCGCTCTGGCTGGAAGGCCAGTACCATCCGATGCTCTTCGACCTTGCTGACATCGAAGAAAAAGCAGCGGGAATCTTAATACTAAAGCCTTTTAAATAGAAAAGTTTGTCCCTAAGTTACGGGATATTAAATGTCATTGCGGGGAGCGTCGCGACGCGGAAATCTCGTCATTAAAGGTGGGTTTGATGAATCATACCCCTGCAGCTTTTTTTATGAGATTGCTTTAAAAAATTAGGAATAGTTCTTGACTTTTAACATCTAATCATGGTCATAAATAAAGGGCAAAGTATCCAAGGACCGTGGCAAACTTAGAAATATCCAAAGTCAGGGCCGGATCTCAATTTCTATCCAATTATTAGAGGCGAAGAATGAAAATTTACGGACTCTTAGAAGAAGATCACATTTTCCTCGATATAGAGCCAGGAGATAAGAGATCTATCCTCGAGGAAATTGTTTCCGCCTTAAAGAAGAGAGGGTTGATTTCTAAGGAAAAAGGAATCGTTGAGGAGCTTCTGAAAAGAGAGGGCCTGGGAAGTACAGGCTTAGAGAAAGGAATAGCCTTACCCCACGCTTTGATAGAAAAAATTGAAAAGCCTCTTCTTGCTTTGGCTCTTATAAGGAAAGGAATCAACTTTGAAGCCGCGGATAAAATGCCTACCTATATCATCCTCCTCCTATTAGGGAACAAACATAATCCTGGTTTGCAACTTAGATTACTTGCTCATATTTGTCGCCTGGTCAAAGAAACCAAGTTTGTGGAGAAAGCAAAGAAGGCTAAGTCATCCCATGACATTCGTTTGATCTTGAAAAAAGAGGAAGATAAGATTTAATGAAACTCTTGATTTTGATTCTTAACAAGGTTGAAAAGCTTGAAGAAGTGCTGGAGGGCCTTATTGAAATAGGAATAACCGGGGCAACAGTCATCGAGAGTAGTGGAATGGGCCACATCATAGCTGATGAGGTGCCAATTTTCCTCGGCTTAAGATTCATGTTTACAGGGGCTAAGCCTCACAATAAAACGATCTTTTCTGTTATCAAGGATGAAAAAGAAAAACCTGTTATAAAGCTGCTGAAGAAGATTTTAGGAAATTTGAATGAGCCGGGGACTGGCATTATATTTACGCTTCCGATAGATAAAGTCGAGGGCTTGAAGCCTGAAATATAGTATTAATGAAAGCCATCTTCGCTTTCGGCCTTCTTGTGCTTATCGCTTTTCTTGGCTCTCAATTCCTCTTCAAAAGAAAAAAACTTTTTCTACCTCTGAGCTACTTTTTTCTATCCGGTCTTATCTATATTTTTTTGGGTCTTTCTCTAGGGAAGAATGGTCTGAATATTTTAAGCCCGGGAGTTCTAGAAGGGCTTAATCCTCTAATCAGCCTTGGACTGGGATGGGTAGGATTCATTTTTGGGTTCCAACTCGAATACAGATATCTCCGTAGATTTCCTCAGAAATACGTTGAGCTTTCGCTTTTGCAATCTCTTTTTGTGATTTGTCTTGTTGTAGCGGTTTTTGGGTGGTTATTGAGATCTCTTTTTCCCTCCGAGCCTTCCTCTCTCCTTTATGGGATGGCTGTCGCTCTTGGCCTTTTCTTGAGTGTCAACTCTCCCTCTCTTCTTAACTTCGCGTCATCCGAGATCCCCCAAAAAGGGAACTACTATCATTTAGCTCGATTCTTGGTCAGCGTAAGTGGATTCTGGGGAATAGGAGGCCTTGCCTTGGTCGCTTCTTTCTGGCACTTTCCTTTTTTTGAGAGCAATGTCTTTATTAGGGGACTTGTTCTTCTCCTGTGCTCAACAATATTTCCTATTTTCATCGCCTATGTTTTTCATTTTTTGACAATTAAAAAGACTTCAGAACATGATTTACTGGTTTATCTGCTGGGGCTGGTTTTTTTTGCATCAGGAGCAGCCGCCTATTTTAACCTGCCTTCCCTGTATATCTGTATGGTCCTGGGTATTTCTTTTTCCAATCTAACCAGAATTCAGGAAAAACTCTATCCTCTCATCCTTTCCACCGAAAAACCACTTTATATTATTTTTCTTATTCTGATAGGCGCCCTCTGGGAACTTAATCTTGATTATAAAATTGCTCTTTTGGTTGTTATATTACTCATATTAAGGGTTGTGGGATACTCTTTTCCGCTACGTCCTTTCGGAAAGATTCTTCGTTTTTCTTTTCCTTTGCCGGCGCTCTTTGGTCTATGTTTTCTCTCTTCAGGAGGGATTGCAGTCGCTTTTATCGTTAGCCTTAAATTGATTTATCCGTTCCCTCTAATTGATGTTTTTGTTTCTGTAGCCTTGATTGCAACAGTTTTAAGCGAACTTTTAAGCCCCTGGGCTCTAAAGAATTCTATTTTCAAGCTTGATACGGAAAAATGAATATTATTGTGCTGGTTGTTGTCTTTTTTATTATGCTTTTTTTGAAAAGTTCCTCCTTAGCTCCTTTCTCCAATCCTAACTTTTCTCCGTCCATTTCTCTTGGGTTTATACTGATTTTCGCCTTTTTAGTAGGGAAAACAATAAATCGTTTCAAACTCCCTCAAATCACTGGATTCATTCTGGCCGGGATTTTTTGCGGTCCTTATATCCTGAAATTCCTGAGCGTAGGAGATGTTAAAAATCTGCAGCTCCTCGATGGGCTGGCGCTGAGTTTAATTGCTTTGACCGCTGGGGGGGAGATGAGGATAGCTCAGCTCAGAAAAAATATGAAAGCAATTTTCTCTATTCTCATCTTTCAAACAGTCATAATCATCGCAGGGTTTGTGATTTTTGGTCTTTTTGGCCGTTCCTTTTTTCCTTTTTTCTCGGAAAAAACCATTGCTCAAGGATTTGCTCTATCTCTTCTTTTAGGCACGCTGGCTACAGCGACTTCTCCTTCAACGACCATAGCCGTTATAACCGAGACGAATGCTAAGGGCAAATATACAGACCTTATCTTGAGCACCGCTGTCATTAAGGATTTTTTGGTTATCGCAATCTTTGCTCTTTCCCTCTCTTTGTCTAAATTCTTAGCGGTTTCCGGGAAAGCCTTTGAAGCTGATGTTATGACAATGGTTTTGCGGGAGGTTGGAGGTTCCGTATTACTCGGTGTTCTCGTAGGATTAGGGATAGTACTCTACCTCAAATTTATCAACAGAGAAACAGCTGTCTTCATCCTGGGTGTGGCCTTTTTTACCTATCAGATTTCCCATAGCCTCGGGCTTCACCCTCTTATGATTTGTTTGGTGGCTGGGTTTTTGGTGGAAAATTTTTCTTCGCGGGGAGATAGCCTGATACAAGCTATTGAGAAAATCTCTGTTCCAATCTATGTTGTTTTTTTTGCGATTTCTGGTGCCTCGCTTAATCTGGAAGCTTTGGGCAGAAGTTGGATATTAGCCTTAATTTTTGTCGTTTGGAGAGGCATTTTAAAATTTTCAGGTACCTATGTCGGAGCAAAGATTGCCAAAGAGGATCCGGGAGTTCAGAAGCGCAGTTGGGCAGGATTTATCTCTCAGGCAGGAGTCACTTTGGGAATGGCCGTGATTGTGGAAAGAGCTTTTCCAGAATGGGGAGGTGAGTTTAAGGCTTTAGTTTTGGCTATTATTGCCATCAACCAGATTATAGGGCCCATCCTGCTCCAAAGGCTTCTTTTTAAAGTGGATGAAGCAGGAAAAAAACAACTTTAAAATGTAGGGGCTTGATTTTTGTAGGGGCTTGATTTTTGTAGGGGCTTGATTTTTGTAGGGGCTTGATTCATCAAGCCCACCTTTAAAGGTTCTATAAATAATTTATTTATCAAAACGCGATTGTTTTATCTGAAGGTGCATATTGTATGGGCTTGATTTATGTAGGGGTTTGATTTATCAAACCCGCCTTTTTTTTATTTAAAGAGCGATGATTTGTTGTCCCTGACCGATTTTGATCGCGTTCTTAATTGCTTTGTGGGTGAGTTGAGTTGCCAGAAGACATGCTTTCTCCAGGGAGTTTCCTTTAGCCATGTAACCCAGAAGGCTAGAGGATAGAAAACATCCTGTTCCATGGACCTTTTTTCTGATTTTTTCCTTTTTAAAGAAATGAAATTCCTTCCCGTCATAAAGCAAACTGACCATCTGCCCTGGAAAGTGTCCTCCCTTAATGAGGCAGGGAATGCTGCTGATTGAGAAAATGCTCTTGGCTGCTTTTTTCATGTCTTCTGTGTTTTTGATTTTTATTCCGGATATCATGCCCGCCTCTTCCAAATTTGGAGTGAGGAGAGAGGCCTGTCCTTTTAACTCAGAGATGTAACCGGGGATTGAATCTCTTTCTAAAAGCCAAGCGCCTGAGCTGGATTTAAAGACCGGGTCCACGACTTTCGGGATGTTCGAACTATCTGTTAAGATGCGCTTTATGATTTTAGTGTTTTTTCCGCAACCGACCATCCCGACTTTAATGCCTGAGAAAGAAACGTCTTCGCCAAGCGCTTGGTACTGATCCCAGAGAAGATC
>CAYUXD010000009.1:0-21247 GCA_964448655.1 uncultured Eubacteriales bacterium | reverse complement strand
AGGTTCCCTTTTAATCTATTTAAGGTTAAAAAATTTACTCGTAATTCCTTTGAGCAGGTTCGTCCTTTAGTCCGATTCCTGTATGCCGGGTTACCTGCAGGAGCATTCATGGCTTCAAACAAGAAAAGCGATATTGAAAATTTTAAAAAAGAAATTATAGAAGACACTCGGCCATGGGGAAAATTCCGCTCCTTCCCCTATAAGCAAGCCAGAAGCATCAAGATTATTACTGTAAATCCCGGAGAAACTCTCTCTCTTCAGTATCATCTTCACCGAAGTGAATTCTGGGTCGTGCTGGATAAAGGTCTTGAGGTGACCGAAGGCAAAAGAGTCTGGCAGCCTGAGGAAGGCGAAGAAATCTTTATTCCCCGGAAAAGCCCTCATCGTCTTCGCTGCCTTGGGCCAAAGCAGGCTCGCGTGATGGAGATTTGGATAGGAGACTCTGATGAATCAGATATTGTCCGCCTTGAGGATGAATATGGAAGAACGCAGAAAGCGGAATAGAATTAATTAGCCATCCTTTAAGCTTTGAATTATCTGGGGAAGAATCTTTCCCGCTTCATCATTAATCACATAATCTGCAAAAGTATCCAGGGGAGTTTCCTGTTTATTGATAATGGCTAATGCGGCGCCTCTTTGTTTTGCTATCCGCGGAATATCAGCCGCCGGATGAACAACCAAGGAGCTTCCCACGGCAAGGAGGAAATCGCAGTTTTCAGCTTCTTCAAAAGCAAGTTGGAGAACCTGGGGATCTAAAGACTCTCCAAAAAAAACAACAGCAGGCCTCAACTTCCCTTTACATTCTGAACAAAAGGGAGGGATTTGAGCTTCCAGCATGGAGAAGACTTCATCCATGCAATATTCCTGGGAACAATTCAGGCAATAGATAATCCTTGTGGTTCCGTGTAATTCAATGACAGAAGAGGAGCCGGCTTCTTGATGAAGCCCATCTATATTCTGAGTAATCACTGTTTTTAAGTTCCCCACCGTTTCAAGCTCGGCCAGGGCCAAATGGGCTTTGTTCGGTTTTACTTTCTTTAGCATTGGATACCGGACCTCTCGAAAAAAATTCCAGTAATATGAGGGATCCTGAAGGAAATAGGTTATGTTGGCATATAAATTAGGATCATATTTACTCCAGAGGCCATTTTCTCCTCTGTAAGCTGGTATACCGCTTTCAACTGATATTCCTGCACCAGTAAAAACAACTATGTGCTTAGAGGTTTTAATATCCGAAGCCACAGCCTTTATGCTATCCCTCATAATATCTTCTCTTCTTCTGTAATTTTCCTAGAATCTCGATGACGCGAGCTAATGATATCAGCAGCTTTCAAAAGATGCAAAATCTTAAAAATAGAAAAAAATTTACAACTGCAAAAATTATTTACACAAATTCACTAATAAAGCTATGTAAGCAGATAGGGGAACTACTTCTATAACAGATATTTTTGGCATGAATTTTGCATGATAAAAGCAGGGAGAATGAAAAATGCAAACAGTGCAAGACACAAATATGCAAAAACAAATAGATGAGGCCCTGAAAAGGGCGAAATGCAAAAAAGTTCTCTATTTTTACGACGAATCCGGGCACAGAAAATTATTAGGTGTATTCGATAAGAAAAAAGCTTCTCAGATAAAAAAATACTATCGAAGTCGAAATTTAATTAACCGCCTAACAGAATATGAAGTAGTAACAACTGAGCCAGATAGTATTTTTAGCGGATAACGTAGAAAAGCAATACGCTCTTCTGTAATAAAAAGGGGACAGGCTACTTTTTTGTAAGAAAGAGAACATTCTCAACTTGTGGACAGAACAACAGAAAAAGGGGCCTGTCCCCTTTTTATGTCCCCTTTTTAAATCACCTGGCCCATCAGGAAAGCCTTTGGATGTTTTGCCAGTATATTTTCAATAATACACTCTTCAATTTCTTGAGCAGTCTTTAATGTCATCGCTTTTTGAATGACTCTTTTCACAGTTTTATGCTCTACTGAACGCAAGGCCTTTTTTATCCTGGGGATAAAGATCGGGTTCATGCTGAATTTCTTCAAGCCGAATCCAAGCAGGACAATAGCAGAAAGAGGGTCTGCGGCCATCTCTCCACAAACAGTGATTTCTTTTCCCTCTTTATTGGTGGTCTCAATGATAAACTTAAGCAGTCTCAAGATCGCAGGGTGCAGAGGCTTGTACAGGTATGAGACAAATTCGTTTGAGCGATCGACTGCCAGATAATACTGGATTAAATCATTGGTGCCAATGCTTAAATAATCCACTTCTTTTACCAGCAAATCTGTAATGGCCGCTGCAGCAGGCACTTCAATCATTACTCCAAGAGGAATTTTCTCATCGAATTTAATCCGCTTTGCTTTAAGCTCATCCTTAACCTCTCGGAAGAGAAGCTTGACTTCCTCTATCTCCTCCATTTCTGTTATCATCGGGATGAGAATCTTGACATTTTTTTGGATACTTGCTCTCAGTATGGCCCTGAGCTGAATCTTGAAGAGGTTTTTGTCCCGAAGGGAAAATCTTATAGCTCTTAAACCAAGGGCAGGATTTGGTTCCTTCTCTATCTTCAACTGAGGCAGGTTTTTTTCCCCTCCCACATCAACGGTCCTGATGTAAACCGGATGAGGATAGGCCTCTTTTGCAATTCGAGAATAAATTGAAAAATGATCTTCCTCACTAGGAAGAGATGTGCTCTGAAGATAGATAAATTCAGACCTAAAAAGTCCGATCCCTTCAGCTCCAAGAGAAAGAGCAAGGTTTACCTCCTCGGGAAGCTCGATATTGGCCAGAGGAGAAAACTTAAAACCATCTAAGGTCAAAGAGCTTAATTTTGCTGTTTTTCTGAGCTCTTTTCGGTAGTCATTATATTTTTGTTTCTTGCTTAAAAATTCTTTTCTTAGAGCGAGAGGAGGATTGACCAGGACCTCCCCATCCGTGCCATCCACAATCAAAGTGTCTCCGTTTTTAACTTTCTGAGAAATATTGTGGAGACCCACCACTGCCGGGACATCTAAGGAACGGGCGAGGATAGCTGTATGGGACGTTTGTCCACCCATATCGAGCGCAACAGCTAAAACATTTCCTTTGCTTAGTTTTAAAGCAGCCTCTGAAGGAAGGAGTTCGTGGGATACTAAGATCTTTTCTCTTACCTCATCTTCTTTTTTCTGGTCCACAGATTTAAGATTCCTGTAGACTCGCGCCAAGACGTCTGTTATATCTGACTTTCGTTGCTTGAAGTACTCATCATTAAGAGACTCAAAAAGCTTATCGTATTTATCATGAACTCGCGAAAGCGCCCATTCTGCTCTGCAATTTTCTTCCTTGATGATTCTCTCAAAGTTCGAGTGCAGTGACTTACCTTCAAGGATGAGAAGGTGCGCTTCAAAAATAAAGGAATACTCCTTCCCCATTTTCTGTTTTATTTGATCTTTTATGCGAGTCAACTGCTCCCTTGTTCTTTTGATTGCCTTTTTCAGTCTTTTTAATTCTTCCTCAACCTTATGGGGAGAAATACTCTCTTTTCTTTCAGTGAAAATGACTCTTTCTGTGAGCAAAACTTCACCAAGGGCAATACCTGGCGAAACTCCAATTCCTCTCAGCCTGAAGAAATCCATAAAATACTACTCACTCTCTTGAAATTTATTATTAATAAGGGCCACCAGCGCCTTAAGAGCTGTATCTTCGTCCTTGCCTGACACTAGTAAAGTGATTTGAGAGCCTTTAACCGCAGCCAAAGTAAGGATGCCCAATATGCTCTTGCCGTCGATCTCCGCTCCATCTTTTTCAATTCTTACTGAAGAACCGAAACGGTTTGCCAGATTGACAAATTTAACTGCAGCCCTGGCATGAAGCCCCAGTTTGTTCTTCACCGTGATTTTCTTCTTGAGCATCTCCTCCGCATATGTTAATGCTTGGAACTCAAAAGAGCGCTGGCAAGATGGATGTTCTTTTTTCCCTGTTCTACAACCTTTTTTACAACTTCTTTTAGATTATTGCTTCTCTGGAGGGAAACAAACTTTATAAGCATCGGGAGGTTGACGCCTGTAATGATCTCCACTTGATCATTTTTAAGAAAAGAGAAACTCAAGTTAGAAGCTGTTCCCCCAAACATATCAGTAAAAATCACTACTCCATTTTTCTGGTCGACATTTTTCAGTGATTCGTTGATCTTTTTTTTCGATTCCTCAACATCATCATACCACCCGATAGAAATGGCCTCTATGTTCACGGCCTCACCGATGATAATCGTCAGGGCGTTTAAGATCTCCTCGGCCAACTTTCCATGGGAAACAATAACTCCACCGATCATTTTCTTCTTCCGTTAGCCTGTTTAATGCAAATTTTCTTCATTTAGACGTCTGACTCCAACCTATTATCTTAAACATTTTACCATTTACTCTTTCCAATCTTAAGTCTTTTTTCAACGATAATTCGAGCAACTGGCCAATGGCCGTATTAATTCATATTTTTTCTCGGGAAAACGGAACAACGATCAACAGAGTCATTTATCTAAATAGATCGCGATGATAAATTCTTACATCATAATTCTTCTGTTTTAAGTGCTCTTTAAGCTTCTCAGCCAATATTACAGACCTATGTTTTCCCCCGGTGCATCCTGCAGAAATTGTCAAGTTGCTTTTTCCTTCGTTTGTGAATCTGGGTATCAAAAAATCGACAAAGCTATACAATTTGGAAAGAAATTTTTTTGTTTCCTCTTCTTTGAGGACGAACTCCCTGACCTTGGGGCTCTTTCCCGTCTTGTTTCTCAACTCGTCAATATAAAAAGGATTGGGCAAAAACCTTGTATCAAAAACCAAATCCGAATCCAGAGGAATGCCGTATTTGTAGCCAAAACTGACAACCATAATCTGCATTTTCCGGTCTTTTTTCTTAAAAAACTTTCTCGTAAGATGTTCTTTTATCTGAGAAATATTGGTTGAAGTGGTATCAATAACTTCATCAGCCATCCTCTTTATTTCAGCCAATCCCTTCCTCTCTAATTGAACGCTCTCCATCACTGATCTCTTTTTTGCCAGGGGATGAGGTCGCCTGCTCTCGCTGAATCTTTTAACCAGGGCCTCGTCTGAAGCTTCAAGAAAGATCAGGCGAGGGGATATTTTCTTTCTGATAGTCTTTAAAACCTCTGGAAATTTTTTGGAAAATCCAGTTTCCCTGATATCCACTACAAGAGCGACTTTCTCTATTTCGACTTCTTTCCTCGTCCAGAGTTCAACTAAATTGGGAATAAGCTTGGAAGGCAAATTATCTATACAGTAATACCCAAAGTCCTCGAGAAACCGACTGACTACAGTCTTCCCTGATCCGGATAATCCTGTGATAATAAGGAATCTATCGTCTTTCACTTTTTTTCCCCTCCTAGCTTCAGCGTAGGGAGAGGGCACGATTGAGCTTCCGGACTATGTCCTGGGGTGCATGGTAACCTTTTTCTTTTAAGATGTGAACCTGACACGCAACCTCTATCAAGGTTGCCATGTTCCTTCCAGGACCTACAGGAATATTTATCTGAGGGATCTTCACTCCTAAAATCTCATGATCTTCAGGGGGCTTTAGGCCAAGGCCGTCGTCCTTTTTTTCTCGCTGCCTTTTTGCCAGCTTGATAACTAAATCAATCGCTGATCGTTTCAAGACAGCTTTGGGTCCAAAAATCTCCTTAATATTGATTATTCCTAAGCCTCTTATTTCCATAAAATTGCGAGAGATTGGGGGAGCTGTTCCCGCTAGCCTGCTGTTATTTTCTCTCTTAACGTGCACTACATCATCACAAACAAAAAGATAGCCTCTAGAGATGAGTTCTAAAGCACTTTCGCTCTTTCCGAGGCCGCTATCCCCCACAATAAGAACTCCCAGGCCAGAAATTTGAAGCAACTCTCCAGAAATTGTGACTTGATCGGGCGAGAGATGGGAAAAAAAGCTCTTCATTCTTTCTCGACACATTTTTTGAGAAAGCATAGAGCGAAAAAGAGCCAATCTTTTTTCTTTCGCCTCTTCCTCAATTTCCGGAGAAAATGAAAGGTTATCGGCAAGGATAACAAAAGGCTGGCTTTCCTTGAATCTTTTCTTTATAAAGCCCTTCCTCTCCTTGGAAGAAAGTTTTTCATAATCTTGAATTTCTTTTTTTCCCCAGACCTGAACGGATATACTGCCTTTCCCCCCCACTTTTCTAGAAAAATCAATTTTTTTAAATGCCGGTCTCAGCTTCAGCAAATCCTTTGTTCTCTTGAAAAAATCTTTGACATCGAGATTGCTATCCATTTAGTTTCTCTTCTTCTTCTCTGATAACATCCAAGACAGCACTAATATTTTTGGCTTTAAGAATTTTCTTTGCTAAAGAGCTTGACTTCCGGACAAGGTGAGCTATGGCTGCTAAAATTTGAAGGTTCACGCTTGGATTATCTGGAGAAGACACGACCAGAAAAAAAATATGAGAAGGCTTTCCATCTAAGGAACAAAAATCCACACTTTTCTTCGAAATTGCCAGCATAACGATTGGATTTCTTACGCCTTTTATCTTGCAGTGGGGAATGGCAACGCCCTCTCCGATAGCCGTGCTCCCCAGTTTCTCTCTTTGAACGAGCTTTTCGTACAGTTCCTTTTCGTTAGAAACTTTGTCTTTCTTTTTTAAAAATTTGGCCATCTCCTTGAGAATACCTTCCACATTCTCGGACTCCAACTCAGGGATAATCATATCCGGCGTCAATAAATTATGTAGCTTCAATTCTCTCTCTCACTTATCAAAATTCATTCAGGCTCCACCAAGCCATAATTTCCGTCTTTTCTTCGGTATATTACAGCCCATTTCTCTGAGCCTAATTTTCGAAAAACAAATACTTCTCTCTTGTTCAGATCAAACTGAAGAAAGGCTTCCTCAAGAGACATGGGCTTCAGGGAATAGTCCTGACTGCTGATAACTCTCCTTTGCTTCTCTTCTGGTTCGATGGGAGGAGAAAAAGCTTCTCTTTCCCTATTTTTTCTTCTTTTCCTTTCTCTTAATTTTCCCTTCTCCTTTTTGACTCTCTTCTCTATGTTGTCAAAAGCCAAGCCAAGGGAACTAAGCATATCATTCGTTTCTTCCACTGCATTTAAAGTTGCCCCTTTGGTTTTCACATTGATCTCGACTTTATGTCTGTATTTTTCAACAGAGAGAATAAGATCAGCATCAATCTTATGCCCCAAAATTCTCGCAAAAGACTTAAGTCTTCTTTCACAGTACCGTCTTATTTCAGGAGTTATACTTGTATGCCGCGCGGTGAAATTTAAACTCATCAAGCTTCCTCCATCTCGAACTTTCTCTTCCTTATATGGGACGGTTGCATCCGGAGTTGCTTCCTGTATTTGGCCACAGTCCGACGAGCAACTCTTAAGTTTTCCCTGGCTAGTATTTCTTCAATTTCAATATCACTTAACGGATTCCCTTTATCTTCACTATCTATAAGTTTTTTAATCCTCTCCTTGATCCTTAAGGAAGAAATTTCTTCGCCAAAATCTCCCGAGAGGGACTTGTGGAAAAAATACTTTAGCGAAAAGACACCCCGAGGTGTCATGATGTATTTGTTGGCGACCACTCGCCCCACAGTAGACTCATGAACACCAATCTCTTGGGCCAGCTCTATTAAAGTTAAAGGCTTAATATGTTCAATCCCCTTCTCGATAAAATTTTTTTGCTTCTCTACGATGTATTTTGCCACTTTATAAATCGTTCGATTCCTCTGGTCCAGGCTTCGCAAAAACCAAAATGCTTTTTTCATCTTATCCTTCAGGAACCTGTAGGTGTCAGGACTGTCTTTTGAAGCTTGAGCCAGAAGCTTTTTATAGTAGCTGCTAATTCTCAGGCGGGGCAAGCTTTCGTTATTTAGCACGATATTAAGCTTATCATCTTCCTTGGTAACAATAATATCTGGAACAACATAAAACGTTCTCTCCTGACTGTATTTCATTCCGGGCGTTGGATCCAAACCCTTGATAATTTCCATATGATACTTTACTGCTGAAAGAGGAATACCAAGCACCTTTGCCAGATGAGAATAATCGGATTTTTCCAAAAGATGAAGATGATGGTTAATGATTGCACAAACTATCTCATCCTTGATTTGAAGATAGTCAATTTGAGCCAGGAGCGCTTCCTTGAGGTTTAGGCTCCCCACACCTACAGGATCAAATTCTTTGATTTTCTCTCTGACCTCATTTACCTTCTCCACAGAAGTCTTGCATGTTTTTGCTATCTCTTCCACAGAAGTAGTCAGATAGCCATCTTCGTTTATATTTCCGATAATATGCTGGGCAATTTCTTTATCTTTTTTATCAATAAATGTCAGATTCGCCTGCCAATTAAGATGATCCCAAAGAGAAGACCTTTTAGAAACGATATTTTCTAGAGAAGGCACTTCCTTTTTCTCCAAGGAAAAGGAACGAAATCTATCATCAAAATATTCTTGAAAGTACGATTCAAATTCTAAGTCTTCGTCCTCTTTTTGGGCCTCCTTGACTCCCTCAGACTCTAAGTCTTCTGGTTTCTCCTCTTGCTCCTTTCCTTTTTCTTCTCTATCTTTCTCTCCTTCTTCGGCCTCTTCTCCTGGTGTTTTTTCTATAGTTTCTTCCTCAGACTCGAGCACAGGATTCTCGGAAAGCTCGGTGTCAATGATTTCAATAAGCTCTAAATTAGTTAAGGGGAGGAGTTTAATAGCCTGCTGAAGAGCAGGAGCAAGGATTAATCTTTGAACTTGTCTCTGCTCCAGCCGTTGTTTCAGAACCATGATTATAACCGAATCGATCTTAATCCATAAAATCAAGAAAGATGAAAATCTTCTCCTAAATAACTTTTCTTTACCTCTTCAGAAAAAACCAATTCCTGGGGAGTCCCTTCCATTAAGATCCTTCCTTTATCGATGACATAAGCTCTATCCGTAATTTTTAATGCTTCCCTAACACTGTGATCTGTTAAAAGAATCCCTATTCTTCTATTTTTAAGGCCGAGGATGATTTCCTGTAAGTCTTGGATGGCTAAAGGATCGATGCCGGTAAAAGGCTCATCCAGAAGGATAAATTCAGGAGTTGTGATCAAGGCTCTAGCAATTTCAAGCCTTCTTCTTTCTCCCCCTGATAATGTATAAGCTTTGGCTTTTTGAAGTTTATCAAGTCCAAACTCTTCAAGAATCCCGGCGAGATCGCTATTTCCTTTTGATTGGACATTCCGCTTCGTCTCCATTATTGACAACAGATTGTCCTCGACACTCAGCCTCCTGAAAGCAGATGCTTCCTGGGGAAGAAGACACAATCCTTTCCTGGCCCTGGCATACATAGGTAGCTCTGTAATGTCTTCTTCATCCAGGTAAATTCGCCCCGAATCTTTAGGAATGAGACCGAGTATTAGAGAAAAGGTTGTCGTTTTTCCTGCACCATTAGGCCCCAAGAGCCCAACGATTTCTCCTTTTTTAACATTAAGAGAAACATTATCGACGACTTTTTTCTTTTGATAGCTTTTTTCCAGCTTTATCGCTTCTAGAGAATTTTTCATTTCTCACGTTTTATTACTGTTGCCGACCTTTCTCTAGCTCTATTTTCAACAAGGATTCTATCATCGGCCAGGTAAAAAGTCAATTTGTCTCCCCTTGTAATCCCCCTGTCTTTATCTATCAGGACTGGATTTCCCAAAAGGACAACAGACTCCTCATCCGGGTCGTATATCGCTTCTTCTCCCCTTCCTTCTCCAAGATTTTGAACAATGACAACATTCCCGCGGGCAATTATCTCCTCCATGTCTCCTTCCTCCTCACTCAAATAGACTGAAACGGATTGGGCTCGAAGGTCAATGTCCTTAACCTTTAAAGAACTTCTTTTTTCGTAGAAAATAAGATTCTGCTCAGGACGGTAAGTCATCTTATCGGAAGAAATTTCCACTCTTTCCTCTTTTTCTTCATCTTTTGGCTTATGAGGAAAGATTGATTTTACCCCTCCAGTGGAAAGAATTTTTCCCGTATCTTCATAAAGCACGATTTCTTCGGCAAGCAATATTCTCTTCTCCTGCCATGCTTTTATATCGCCATTAAAAAGAAAACGCTTTTCCTCGTCGAAATATCTCATCTCACTCGCATTTATAAGAACAGGTTGGTCTTTGGAAAAGAGACCGATGCGCTTCTTTTCTCCTTTTTTTGAATTCAGAACGACCTTGACTCCCCTTTTAACCTCTAAGTTATTGTTATCAAGGAAAATGGATATCTCCTCGGCAAAAACCTCGCTGTCTGAAGAAGATACTCGCGCTTCATATGGACCTTTTCCCTTCACCCGCAGAACATCTGTTTTGTCCTTTATGATAAGGGCATCTCCTTCAATAAGCCTCCTCTCTTCTGAGTTTTCTTCTTGATCAATCATACTCGCCTTTTTTAATGCCTCAAATTCCCTAAGTTTTCCTTCTTGATCAAATAAAAATTTTACAGATTCTGCCAAAATATGGGTAAAACTCCCAGAGGAAGATACAAATTTAAAAGAGCAATTCCCGCTCGCTTCTACAGCCTGAACCTTCTGAAAGTCGGGGAAGGCTCTAAGTTCTATCTCTTCTGCTTCGACCTCGCGCATTGCACTTTGAGAAAAAGGAGAAGGCCGCCTCGATGAAGAAATATCTTTCTTCTCCTCTTCTCTAATAAAAGCTTTGGCTTTACCCTTTAGAACCAAAGTTCTGAGATTGTCTTCATCTTCTGACAATTCAAACTTTAAATTCGAAGCCGCAGCACGGCTCTCTCCATGAAAAAGACGCACTCCTCCATCCATCATGCCTTGTCTGCTTTTTCGGCTGTATTCCAACCTCTTCCCTTGGGCAATAACGGGGAAGGATGTTTCAAGATTAGGCCTCAGGCGGAGATGGACGTTCTCTTGGAAGTGTAGCTTTTCTTGCTCCATTAAATAGTCCAACTTCTGGGCAGTCCCGCTGAAGCCCTCTGAGGAAAAACTGACTCCTTTTTCGGTGCTGAAAAGTTCCCTTTTATTGTCATAATTCAACGAAACTGATTCAATCACCAAATCCTTGTATTTAACTTTTCCCTGGCCAGATAATACAAAATGATTCCAGTCTTTGTCATAGACAACTTCATTGCCGTAGATGAAAACATCTTTGCCTTCTCTTTTTTTCAGAAAAATAATTTCTACATTCCCCTCTGCATGATAGTTCTTATCCTCTCCAACATAATGCTTATCTGCCTTGAACCGAACACTTTCCTCTCCTCCTTTGATTTCGAAATGGACAACCTTATCTTTCTCCTCTATTTTCTGCTGAGTTAGATCATCCGTTTTCACGGGGACTTGAGGCTTTCTAAGCGAGCTAATCGTAAAATATCTCACTATTATTGCCAGAAGTATTACAAGTAGAATTATTATCCCGGCTCTCATGATCTTCGGGATATTCATGTTTTTTTCTTCAAACCTTTCCTTATGACCTTATGTCTTCAAGAGAAAGGCTGAGCTTTTCTTCCCCCATGTATTCGGAGAATTGAAAAGAATAAGCCAAATCAATTTTATCGCCCCTCTGGACGCTCTGGACCCATTCGCCTCTTTCCCACCCCAGGGCCTCAAAAATCCTTCCTTTCTGCCTTACCAGAAGCTTGGCGTGCTTTCCCTTAATTTTAAGGGGTTCCCTCACGACTTCTGCTTTCTCAGTCAGAAAAATTGGCTTGGGATTTCCAGCTCCAAATGGAGAAAGGAGAGAAAAATTCTCGATGAAACTTGAACTTATATCAGAAAAATCTATCTTCGAGTCTATATATATTTTTCTTTTTAAATGTTCATCGGTTATTCTCGAGCCAGCATAGGCGTTTGCCGTCTTTTTAAAAAGCGCCAGATTTTCCTGAGCAAGCACACATCCGACGGCCATTGAATGTCCTCCATAATTCAGGAACAGGTCTTTACATTCATCCAAACAGGCGATAAGGGGAAAGTCATTGATGCTTCTTCCTGAGCCATATGCATTTCCATCTTCATAGACAAAGATCAAAACAGGCCGATGAAAGTGATCTTTAAGCTTTGAGGCCACAATACCGATCACTCCACGGTGCCATTCCTCGCACCCTAGTATCAGAAATTTGTAGCGTTTATCAAGATTTCTTTCCCTGATTTTTCTCAAGGCCTGTTCATGAATTTTCTCTTGTGTTTTCTGCCTCTTGGAATTCAGCTTATCAAGATGGCCTACGAGTTCAAGCGACTCTGGAAGAGAATCCGTAAAAAATAGCTTAACAGCTAAATCAGTCATCCCCATTCTTCCAGCAGCGTTAATCCTAGGCCCGATCCTGAACCCGATATCTCCTGCAGAGACTCTTCTTCCGCTCAAACCGCAGAATTCCATCAGGCTTAATAATCCAGTGTTCGCAACCTTTTCCAGCCCTTTTAGTCCGAACTTAACAAAAAGCCTGTTTTCCCCTTTCAATTCTGCAACATCGGCTATTGTCCCTATTGAGACCAGCTTCATATAATGCGGAAGAGAAGAAGACTTTCCCTCGCTTTCAAAAAGAGCCTGGATCAGCTTGAAGACAACCCCAATTCCGGCTAAGCTCTTATCTGGATATCCGGAGTCGCTAAGTACAGGGTTGAGGATTGCCTTAGCTTCAGGAAGGATATCTCCCGGCAGATGATGGTCAGTTATGATGATATCAACTCCTACCTCTTTAGCTTTTCTCGCAAACCGTGTCGCTTTTATCCCGCAATCCACACTGATCACTAAGCTAGCATTTCTTTCAAGAACAATATCAATATACTCCTCTTTGATCCCGTATCCTTCCTTCAATCTCTCAGGGATGAAGTAATCGACCTCTGCCCCTAAGGACTCCAGGGCCTTGGAGAGGATTACAACAGAAAGAATACCGTCCACATCGTAATCGCCAAAAATCAATATTTTCTCCCTCCGGGAAATCGCTTGTCTGACTCTCTCCACTGCCTCCTTCATGTCTCTCATCAAATAAGGATCATGAAGACCTTCCAAAGTCCCGAAAAGAAATTTACCTGCAGCTTCTGCATCGCATAAATTCCGGTTGACCAATATCTGAGCAATTTCTGAAGGAATACCAAGCTCAGCAGAAAGAATCTTCGCTTCCTCCCGGTAAGGAGTCAACATCCACATAGTTTCGATCATCGGCTCTTAAATCTAACATAAAAAAAGGGGACAGGCTACTTTTTTATCGGAGACAGGCGCTGCCATCGAGGGATCAGACTTTGTCATCTTATAGCGCGTCATGGGTTCGTCATGGGGTCAGGTCTTGTTTTTTGCTCGTCTTAAAAATCTCATACAAACGCATTAAAATCTCACTGTAAGGATGAAAGCGACATTGATATCTCCTATCTTCAGGATGAGATTGCCACGCTCCCCTGCCCATTTATAAAAAGAGCGGGGCCGCCCGTGATATAATGTATTAGTATAAATTACGTTTGTATGAATAAAAGCAAAAAGCAAGACCTGACCCCAACAGAAAAAGGGGCCTGTCCCCTTTTTCTCCGCTGACCCTAATTGACTTTAAAAAACTCGAAAAATATAATAATCGTGCTGTGATCGGAAATCTAAAAGAAAAACTGGCCGAAACGCGAAATGCCTTCAAAGAAAGGTTCGAAGAGCTTCTCCGGAGTGAAAAAGACAGAGAAGAAATTCTTGATAAGCTTGCCGAATCCATGGTTCTGGCTGATATAGGAATCCCTTCTACCGAAAGAATTATTCATTCTATTAGGGAAAAGAGCAAAAAAAGCGATTCTTTCGAGACAATAAAAAAAATATTAGAGGAGGAGATCATCAATACTCTCGCTCAATTCCCCTCCGCTTTCAACCTTGATCACTCTCATTCTGTTATCATGATGGTCGGAGTAAACGGTGGGGGAAAGACAACCTCCCTGGCTAAGCTAGCTTATCGTTTTACAAAGGAAGGAAAAAATGTATTGATGGTTGCGGCTGATACCTTCAGGGCAGCTGCCCAGGAACAGCTGGCATTGTGGGGAAAAAAATTAAATGTTCCTATAATACAAGGCCAGTATGGAGCTGATCCTGCTTCTGTCGTTTACGACTCCATTCAATCCTTAAAGGCCCGTTCCTTACAGCTTCTTCTTGTGGATACTGCCGGAAGAATACACACCAACACCAACTTACTGAAGGAGTTAGAAAAGATTAAACGGATCATCTCAAGAGAAATCGAAGGAGCCCCCCATGAGATACTGCTCGCTTTGGATGCCAGTATAGGCCAAAACGCTCTGATTCAAGCCAAAGAATTTCTTAAGTTTTCGGGTTTAACCGGAATTTTCCTCACTAAACTGGATGGAACAGCCAAAGGAGGAAGTGTTATCAGCATAGTAGACGAATTGAAGCTCCCGATTAAATTCATCGGTATCGGGGAAAATGAAAAAGACATGCTTTACTTCTCTGCCCGGGATTTTGCGAGAGCCCTTCTTTCATGAAAAACCTTAAAGATATTTTCTACCTCCAGATGGCCTATGCCTTAGCTGAAAAGGCTAAAGGATGGGCAAGCCCAAATCCCTACGTGGGCACAGTGATCGTACGCAAAGATGTGATAGTAGGCCATGGTTATCATGTAAGGCCTGGCCAGCCCCATGCTGAAGCCGTAGCTCTCCAGAGAGCAGGCTCTCTTTCCCGAAACAGCACTGCTTACATCACTCTTGAACCCTGTGTTCACTGGGGAAAAACACCTCCTTGTACGGAAGCAATACTTCAGGCCCGCTTGAAAAGAGTGATTATCTCTGCTCTCGATCCAAACCCCCTTGTTTTTAAAAAGGGGGTTAAAAAAATAAAGCAGGCTGGAATAGAAGTTTCAACGGGGCTTCTCGAGGAGAAAAACAAACGCCTGAATGAAGTGTACTTAAAATACATCACAAAAAAAATCCCTTTTGTCGCCGCTAAAGCTGCCATCAGTGTCGACGGGAAAATAGCAACCAGAAAATTTTCGTCCCGATGGATCTCTTCTCCGCAGACAAGAAAATACTTTCATCTATTAAGAGGAGAGTATGATGCGCTTATGGTAGGTATAAACACGATTATCAAGGACGATCCTCTGCTTACTGTGCGCCATCCTAATTGGAAGGGAAAACACATTGTGCGTGTTATCCTCGACTCCCATCTTCGCTTTCCTTTAGGGGCCCAAATTCTCTCCACCCTTTTTCAGGGAAGAATTATTATCTTTTCTCTTAAAAAAGCCTCCCAAAGGAAAGCTGAAGCTTTGCGCAAAAAGGGAGTAGAGGTCATTTTTCTCTCTTCACCAACTATAGACTTAAAGGAAGTACTATCCTGGCTGGGCAAGAATGAGATATCGAGCGTGCTGGTGGAAGGCGGCAGCCGAGTACTGACGTCAATGCTCGAAGAAAGGCTGGTAGATAAAATTTTTGTATCCATCTCCCCCAAATTGATCGGGGGAAAACAAGCGCCTTCTCTTCTCCAGGGCGAAGGGGCAGATTTCATAAAAAATTCTATCAATTTGAAGAGAAAAAACTCTTGGCAAATTGATGAAGACATCATCATGGAAGGATATCTCTAATGTTTACAGGAATCATTAATCATACAGGTTTGTTCAAAGGATACCGCCGAGGAAAACAAGAAATAGCCATCGAGGCTCCCTCTATCATTTCTCAAATAGAGATTGGCGAAAGCCTGGCTGTGAACGGGGTCTGCTTGAGCCTCATCAAAAAAGAGAATAAAGCCCTTTTCTTCAATCTCTCTCAGGAAACCATCCAAAAAACCAATCTGGGCTATCTTAGGCGGGGTGAAATGCTCAATCTTGAGCAACCGCTTACGCTCTCTTCTCCCTTAAGTGGCCATCTCATCACAGGTCATGTCGATTCCCGAGGAAAGGTTCTCCTGATTTCGCAGAAAAAACCAGGAAAAAGACTGAAAATCTCGTTCCCTCCAGAGCTCAGGCCGTACTTTATCCCTGAAGGTTCAGTAGCCTTGAACGGAGTTAGCTTGACCATCGCTCGTTTAAGTCCCTCTTCGTTCGATGTTGAGCTTATCCCCATCACCTTAAAAAATTCTAATCTAGGTAACTTAAAAAGAGGAGATGCGGTTAACGTGGAGTGTGACATGATCGGAAAATACATGTATAATTGGATAAGTAAAGACAAGCGATAGAACAACAGGAAAAGAGAGAAGGATATAAAATGGAAAGGAAATCACAAGCTGTTTCAGTAGAACAAGCTCTAAAAATAGTAAAGGCGGGAAAGCTCATCATTATCGTCGATGATGAAGACAGGGAGAATGAAGGCGACCTTATGGTTGCGGCTGAAAAGGTAACTCCAGAAGTCATCAATTTCATGACCAAACACGGGCGGGGTCTTATCTGCATGCCCCTGACAGAAAAAAGGCTAAGGGAACTCGATATCCCTTTAATGGTTCGAGATAACACAGCTCCCTTCCAAACAGCCTTTACCGTTTCCATAGATGCCAAAAAGGGAGTCACGACGGGTATTTCAGCCTATGACCGGGCTAAAACAGTCTTGACTGCCATAGACCGCAAAACTCGCCCCGCAGACCTAACTCGACCCGGGCATATCTTTCCCCTTCAAGCCCAGGAAGGCGGCGTTCTGGAAAGGGCGGGCCAGACAGAGGCAGCACTGGACATCACTCGTCTGGCTGGATTAAGAACTGCAGGCGTCATCTGCGAAGTCATGAACGAAGACGGTACCATGGCGAGGATGCCTCAACTCAAAGAATTTAGCCGGATTCATAATATTCCCATCCTGACTATCGCTGATCTCATAAAATACAGGATGAGGCATGAAAGGCTTGTCAATAAAATTGAAGAAGCCGATTTGCCGACTAAGTTTGGGCACTTCAAGGTGATGGTTTTTGAAGACAGCATCCATAAGGAACACCATATAGCCCTGGTCAAAGGAGAAATAAAAAAGGACGAACCTACACTTGTCCGTGCTCACTCTCAGTGTTTGACTGGAGACACTTTTGGTTCAGTTCGCTGCGACTGTGGAGATCAGCTTCACCGATCCATGGAAATGATCAACAAAGAAGGAAAGGGAGTCATCCTTTACATCCTCAATCATGAGGGAAGAGGTATCGGCTTCGCCAACAAAATCAAAGCCTATGCCATCCAGGAACAGGGATTAGATACTGTTGAAGCCAACCGAAAACTGGGTTTTAAGGCTGACCAGAGGGACTACGGAATAGGAGCTCAAGTCCTGGTTTCTCTTGGAGTCAACAAGCTCCGTCTGATAACCAATAATCCTCGAAAATTCATCGGGCTCTCAGGGTATGGGTTAGAAATTGTGGAAAGGGTACCTATCGAAATCGCCCCTAATAAGGTTAACCTCAAATACCTGAAGACCAAGAAAGAAAAAATGGGCCATATCCTGGATATGGTCTAAGACAAAAACCTGCCTCTGTCTTAAAATCTAATCCTCATAAGATTTTATCTTTTCAAGAATAAAAGTAACAGGGCCATCATTGACCATGCGGACATCCATCAGGGCCCCGAAAACTCCTGTTTCAATCTTAATACCTCTCTGCCTTATTAGATCAACAAAATAACGAAAAAGCTCCTCAGCTCTTTCTGGCAACTCAGCTCTGTCGAAACTGGGCCTCTTTCCTTTCTTTGTGGAGCCAGCGAGAGTAAACTGAGAAACCGCGAGCACTCCTCCTCGAGTCTCTGACAAGGAAAAGTTCATTTTCCCTTCCTTATCCGGGAAAATCCGAAGCTCCACCACTTTTTTCGCCAGATATTGAGCATCATCCTCTGAATCGCCTTTTTCAATGCCTACTAGGAGGCAAACTCCCCGCTTTATTTCTCCTGTGATCTTTCCCTGAACTTCAACCGCAGCCTGTTTGACCCTTTGTAAGACAATCTTCATCTTCTTCCTCTCATTCCTTCAAAATTCTCTCGCGAGAGAAGACGTCTCTTAGGCTTCTTAATTCTTCATGGTTAAAAAGGAGATTCACCAAGAGATAAGTGAGTATTCCTATGAAAATAGCCGAGAGCAAAACTCCGAGCTGTTCCAAGAAGACGAGGTAAGGGAAGTCAAAATAACCCATAAAAAACCAGACAGCCCCTCCCATCACAGCCGCTGCCAAAGAAAATTTCAAGGCTGATACTAAAAATCCTTTCCACTCTATCTTTCCGATCTTTCTTTCCAGCAAGAAAAAAAGAAGAAATAAATTTAAGACGGCGGAAATGGAGAGGGCCAAAGCTATGCCTCCCACCCGAAGTGGCCGCATCAAAATCCAGGAGAGTGAAATATAGCTTATCATTACAAAAAAGGCGACAATGACAGGTGTTTTGGTGTCTTTTAGGGAATGAAAAGCAGAGGCTAAAATTTTTACTCCCGAGATAAAAGGAAGCCCAAAAGAAAAAAAGAACAGGCATGAAGCACTCATAGCCGTTGATTGTGCATCGAAGGCACCTCTCTGAAAAAGAACTTGAATGATGGGGCGGCTCAAAACAAGCAGCCCAACCATAGCGGGAATAGTAACAAAAAATACAAGCTTAGAAGAGAAGATAAGAATCCTTTTCAGGCCTAGAATATCACGATGAGCAGTCAGCTCGGATAGAGTGGGAAGGAGAGCAATGGAAAGGGCAATAGAGAAGATGCCCAGGGCAAGCTCCTGAACTCTTGTGGCATAGTAAAGAGAGGAGACGCTTTCTTCTTCTAAAACAGAAGCAAGCATACGACTGATAGCCAAATTTATCTGAATAATTCCGGCGCCAAATATACCCGGGACCATAAGCTTGGCCGCCTTCCGAACGGCTGGATGGGAAAAAGAGAGACCTAATTTGAACCGCATCCCCCTTCGCCAGAGAAAAGGAAGCTGGAATGCAAGCTGAAAAACGCCTCCGAGAACTACCCCAACTGCAAAAACAAGAGCCGGCTCTTCCGCCTTGCTGGCAAAAAAAACCGCAAGGCTGATTATAGCCAGGTTGAAAAGGACAGGAGTAAAGGCAGGAACAAAAAATTTATGGAAAGAATTCAGGATAGCCATGGCTAGCGCAGCTAAACTGATTAAAAATATGTAGGGAAACATTATTCGAGTAAGAAAAATCGTCAGCTCCCATTTCCCTTCGACACCCCCAAAACCAGGGGCTATAATTTTAACCAAAAGAGGAGAAAGGACAACACCCAAGACTGCGAGAACAGCCATAACAATGGTTAAATCAAAAAAGAAGGCATTGGCAAATTTCCAGAGTTCCTTTTCCGATTTTTCCTTTTTTACCTGAGTAAAAACAGGAATAAAAGCTGCCGTCATCGCCCCTTCGCCTGTCAATCTTCTGAGCAAATTGGGGATGATATAGGCGATGTAAAAAGCATCAGCACCTTTGCCAGTTCCCAGGTAATATGCCTGGATCATGTCTCTGATATAACCAAATATTCTACTAAGCAGGGTCGGCGCAGCCACGGCCAAAGTCGACTTCAGCAATCTTCGATTTCGGTCCTTTTGCTTCATCATTTCCTTAAAAAAGGGGACAGGCTACTTTTTCTGTACAAAGAAAGGGGACTGTCCTCGTACAATATCCCGGTCCAAAAAAAGGGAACTGTCCCCTTTTTCTGACTGTCCTTCCGGAAAAAGTAGCCTGTCCCCATTTTTGTATCCAGAGGTTGACTTTGGAATAGAGATATCTTATCATACCATTTCCAAAAAAGAGAGAGAAATGGCCATTCATAAATCAGCCGTACAACAATGGAGACGAAGCCTGCGCAGGAATGCTATAAACAAAAGAAACAAATCTGCTCTCCGTAGTCAGATAAAAAAATTAAATGAGGCCATTAAAAATAAGGATCAGGAAACAGCCCAGAAGCTTCTCCCTCTCACTTTCTCCCTCATTGATAAATCAGTCAAAAGAGGGACGATTCATGAAAACAAAGGAAACAGACACAAGTCAAGATTGAGTCAGCAGGTTGAAATGATTAATCCCTCCGCTCCCTCCAAGTGATTCTTTCCTTCTTTCGAGGGCTACAATAATCAAAAAGGAAGCTTTCTAGAAGTGTCTGAGGAGTGAGAGAGGTTGTTTTCATCTTTAAATCAACCTCTTCAAGCTCAGCCAAAACTCGATTCAAATCTCTCATGGAAAATTTTTCAACCAAAGAGAAAAATTCCTTGAATTTAGCCGCATAAAAGTTTCCAAATTTTTCTTGAATATGGGGCCTCAATTCCTTGAAAATCGCCTTCCTATCCATACTTTTCTCTTTAAGCAGGAGCTTGGCCAGAAAAATATCACGGAAGAACTTGGCCATTGAACCCAGGATATATTCAGGCTTCACTCCTTCTTTGAACAAGTTATTCAAAACGATAAGACTCCGTTCAAAATCAACCTTTCCCAGGCTATCAGCAATTTCCCACTCAAAAAAGGTCTTAACCCAACCGGAAACCTGGTTGACATCATCCAATTCAATCACCTTTTTTTCGCCTGCGAATGTAATAAGTTTCTCTATCTCATTGCTCACCCTTCTCAAGTCATTCCCGGTGAGTTCCTGGAGCTTTATTTTCGCTTCTAGAGCCGCTGTCTTTCCCTGAGAAAGAAATTTTTTATCCATCCAGGCAAAAAGAGCTTTCTCTTTTAAATATTTTAACTCTTTCATGCTAACCACTGCTGAAGAAAGGGACGAAAAAAATTTGAAGAGGGAGGTATTTTTTTTTATTTTCCCAGAGAAAACGAGAACGATGATGGTCTTCGAAGGTGGAGAGGAAAAATAGTCCTTCAATATTGATTCCTCCCCGGAGGAAAGGCTTTCCTTCTTACCTTTAGGAACTTCGACGACGATTATCCGACATGGTGAGATAAAGATAGGAAGTGCCCTGGCCGAATCGATGACTTCCGCCCATGAGTTATCTTCAAGGTTGAATCTCTCCACACTGTAATCCTGAATTTCAGGAGAAATCAGGGCTTCTTTGAGTTCGTTAACAAATTCCCAGGCAAGAAAAGTCTCCTCTCCATAAAAAAAATAACAGGGGATAAAAGTCTCTTCTTTTATTCCTTTACCCTGGAAACTTGCCACTCTCTTAAAATCCTTCTAAAATCGTGCTCACTAAACTTCTAGCGAATTTCACGGCCACCTTGTCCAAAGCTTCTGATTCAACAGTCTCAAAATCCACCCCTTCTGGCACCTCGTATTCCTCCAGGTATTGAAAATTTGGATTGGAAAAGATAATTTTCTGATTAGCCAGGTCTTTCAGGATGATCTTAGCCGCAACAGTGATATTGTATCGATCAGCCGTTGCCTCTTTCGAAAAAGCTATGGGGGTAACACGGAAGCTGA
>CAYUXD010000008.1:18879-21597 GCA_964448655.1 uncultured Eubacteriales bacterium | reverse complement strand
TGTCCCTCTTGTAAGCGGAAGACTAATCCGCTGGTGGATGTGATCGACGAGGCAGTGGAGGCAGCCATGGAAAAAAATTGCCAGGTGAGACACATTATCCCTCCTTCCAAACTTGATAGATTCGGAAAAATCGGAGTTTTCCTCAGGTATAAGGCTTAGATGTAAAGCAGGAATCAAAAAGGCAAAAATTAAAGAAAAGATAAGAGCTTAAAAAGCGGATCACGAAAATGAAGGATTTGATGAATTAAACGCCTACAAACATAAAAAAAGGTATGACCGCAATTACTCAAGTTTTGCAAGTCTGACCCCATTGTTACCATTGTTAAATAGGATGTGGGTTTGATGAATCAAACCCCTACAATATCTTCTTTAAATTTGACGCGGTCGGCAAGACTGTAGATTATAGGGATAACAAAAAGCGTAAGAAAAGTTGTCGCAACCAATCCACCAATAACCGTAATCGCCATAGGCGCCCTCATCTCAGCTCCCTCAGTAGTACTCAGAGCCATGGGCAACATCCCTAATATGGTCGTAAAGGCCGTTATCAAAACAGGCCGCAATCGCACAGCGCAGGCTTGAAGAATAGCCTCTTTCTTTTCCACCCCTCTTCGTTTCAACTGGTTAATGTAATCCACCATGACAATGCCGTTGTTGACAGCAACTCCTCCAAGTATAACAAAACCGATCAGCACCGGGAGGCTGACAGGCCTGCCCGTAAACAATAGAGCTAAAACGACCCCAATAAGAGCAAGAGGAATCGTGAACATGATCACAAAGGGATGAACAAAAGACTCGAATTGAGAAGCCATTATCATATAAACTAAGAGGATCGCCAGGGCAAAAGCACCAGCCATGATGAGAAAAGCCTCCTGCATCTGTTCATACTGACCGCCGAATTCAGTGAAATATCCTGAAGGCAGTCCTCTCTCTAAATCATCTATTCTCTCCTTAATGTCCCTTACCACGCTTCCTAAATCTCTTCCAGCAATATTCGCTGTAACAACAACCTCTCGAGCCTGATTTTCCCTTGTTATCTGGATTGGGCCTTCACCTTTTGAAATTGAAGCAACCTGGTCTAACCGGACCAGACTGTTTAACGGAGTCATGATAGGAATATTCTTTATATCATCCAGGCTGTCTCTGAACTTTTCTCTAAACCGAATCCGAATGTCTATCTCCTCGTTGCCTTCTCTAAATCGGGTAGCCACCTTGCCCAATGATGCTGTTTGTACGGCGTTAGCTACCTGACTCACCATCAATCCCATCCGGGATGCCTGCTCCCTGTTTATGGCGATGTGATACTCGGGTTTCCCCTCGGCTAAAGAATGGGTGATATCTCTTAATCCTTCCACATCCTGGATTCGCTCGACCATGTTATCTGCTATTTCCTTGAGCAGGCTAAGATCCTTTCCAAATATCTTTATCTCGACAGGAGCTGATGCACCTCCCATCATCATCTGTCCGATATCCATAGCTTCAAACTTAACGTCCTTCATTTTAGGGAACTTTCCTCGAATCTTTTCCAGAATTTCCACATCTGAAAGTTTTCTCTTATCCACATCAATCAATCCCACCCAGAAAAGACCTTCATTAGTGCCTGTTACGCCAAACCCTCCTGCCATCTCAGTGGGGTCATCCTCTGCCTGAGAACCCACTTGGGCTGTTATAATTTTTATTAAAGGCTCCTGAGCCATCAAATCCTCAACTATGGAAACAACACGGTTTGTTTCATCAAGTGAAGTCCCGACAGGCATCTTAACCGAAAGGACAAGCATGCTCCGGTCCATAGAGGGAGTGAATTCTGTCCCCAGGAAGGGAATAATGACAAAGGAGAGCAAAAACATCCCGAAAATTCCGCCCAGAACCCACCATCTCCGTCGGAGAGCTCGGTGTAATATTTTTCTGTAGAAGTTTCTGGCTTTTTCAAACTGCGCTGTCCTCGGTTTTTTCCCTTCCTTGCCTGTTTTATTATTTGCCTTAAATAAAATAGAAGCAACCAGAGGCACGACTGTCAAAGCCACAAAGAGAGAGGCTATCAAAGAGAAGGCGATAGCCAAAGCCAAGCCGCGGGTGAGCCTGCCCGTTATTCCCTGAGCAAACACCATGGGGAAAAAGACAGCAATAGTGGTTAAAGTAGAAGCTGTGATGGCCATTCCCACCTCAGAGGCACCTTTTCTTGAGGCTTCATTCTTCTCTTCGCCCTCTTCTATGTGACGAAAGATATTTTCGATAACAACAACAGAGTTGTCCACAAGCATTCCTATACCCAACGCCAGGCCTCCAAGGGTTAGCAAGTTAAGGGTATAACCTGCCAGGTAAAAAGCAATAAAAGTAGTGATAACAGAGAGAGGAATAGCCAAGAAGATTGTTATGGTCGGACGCCAGTTGCGAAGGAAGACAAGGATAAAAAACATAGCCAGGACACCTCCGACTAGGGCATTATTTCCTGTCCTCCGGATGACTCTTTGAATCATCTCTGACTGGTCCATGGCTGAGAAAAATTCAACATCTGGGGGGAGAACCCTTCTTATTCTAGCTAACTCTTTTTTGACTGCTTCGGCTGTAATGACAGTATTGGCACCAGAACGTTTGTTGAGAATCAAAAAGACTCCTTTCTGACGCTGGATTCGAGATAGAAAGCGAGTTTCTCTCATGGTATCCCTGACCTCAGCCACATCCTTCAAACGGACCTGTTTACCTCCTGACATTCCGACAATT
>CAYUXD010000008.1:3031-18869 GCA_964448655.1 uncultured Eubacteriales bacterium | reverse complement strand
ATAAACGGGCTGGCCGGTTTGCGTCGAGCCTATGACAGTATTCCTGATATCATCCAGCGTTTTGAACTCTCCAAGCGTCCTCACCAGAAACTCGGAATGCCTCTCAACGATGCGTCCAGCAGGAAGATTCAGATTCTCCATCTTGAGCGCAAGAAGAATCTGGTCCAAGGAGAAGTTATGGGATTCGAGAGCGGCCTTATCCAGATCAACCAGAATTTCTCTGACGTCTGTTGAATAAACCTGCGCTGATGCTACTCCATCAATTCTTTCCAGGCGAGGCGCCACCTCATCTTCTATTAATTCTTTAAGCGCAAAAGTTGGCATACTTTTAGCGGTTATTCCCCAGAAAATAATCGGAAACTGGGACATGCTGAATTTAACCACCAGGGGATCTGTCGCCTCTTCAGGAAGATAACCTCTGTAGAGACCTATCACGTCTCTGACATCCTGAGCAGCAAAATCAAGATTGGTTCCCCACTCAAATTCAACCATGATTACCGAACCGCCTTCAGATGTTATCGAGTTAACTTTTTTAACCTGGTTAACGGTATTTATGACTTGCTCCAGCGGTCTGGTGATAGTGTTTTCAATATCTTCTGGAGCAGCCCCTCGATAGGCAGTAACCACAGATACAGTCGGAAACTCAATATCAGGCATAAAATCCAGGCCGAGTCTGGTATAGGCGACTAATCCCAAGACGACCAGAATCATGGCCAGCATGGCTGTGGTGACTTTTCGGTTAACAGAAAACTCTGGTATTTTCATTCTATGACCTCTCTAATATCTATTTCTGCTCCATCCTCAAGGCCGTAGTTGCCTTCGACGATAACCAGGTCTCCTTCCTTGAGTCCTTTGACAATCTCTATCCTGTCTGAATTTTGAAGCCCAAGGTTTACCTCTCTTCTCTCTGCGTGATTATCTTCTCGAACCACGAAGACATATTTGTTTTCAAGAACAGCCTTTTGAGGAATAACAAGAGCATCTTCATGGGTACTGACTTCAAGCGTGACTTCGCCGAACGTGTTAGGCCTTAAAATCAAATCAGGATTATCGATCATCACCTCAACCTTGAACTTCTTGGTCAAAGGATCGGCAGTTATGTTCACAAGAGAAATATATCCTTGAAAGACTTTATCGGAAAGAGCCATCACTCTAAGCTGCGCAGCCTGTCCTTTTTTGATACGGACAATATCCTGATGAGAAACATCGATTTCTGTTTTCACTCGAGAGAAATCCATCAGGGTCAGAACGCCGCTCGCGGGAGAAAATCCTCCCATCATGGGATTGATAACATCGCCGACTTCAGCGTTTTTTGAGGCAACAACTCCGCTGAACGGTGCTTTCATGAGAGAGACATCAAGGTTGTAACTGGCTAAATTCACAGTAGCTCGTGCCTGCTGAACCTGGGCCTCGGCTGCTTCATAGGCTAATTTAATCTTCTCATACTGCTGGTCGGAGACGGCCTTTTCCTGGCTCAGGCGCTCCATTCTATCCATGTTTCTCTTTGCATCCTTGTAATTGGCTTCTGCCACGGCTAAGGCGGCCTGAGCTTGGCTAAGCTGGAGGCGAACCGCTCTTGTGTCTAATTCAGCCAGAAGCTGTCCCTTTTGGACTCTATCTCCCTCCTCCACGTGAATTTCTGCGATTTTTCCTCCGAGATCAGGAGTGATGTTTATTTTTTTCCATGCTTCGATCGTTCCTGTATAAAAAAGTTTTTCCGAAATTTTCTGTTTTTTGACTTTGAAAACTTTAACCGGAGTCGCACCAAAAGATTCTTCCTTAATCTCTTCTACCTTGTTCTGGGAACGGCAGGATAGAAAGGAAAGAAAAATCACCAGGGCAACAAGAACTTTCACTATTGCATTTTTTTTCATTTTATTCCTCCATGTGTCTCTAGGGATTCTCATAGCCTTTTCTCTTTCATATTCAGTCATTCCACCCAGCTCCCATTGCTTTATCCAATTCGGCCAGGGATATGACATAATCATACAAGGCTTGTGAATAGTTTGTCTTAGCCTGAGATAAAGCGGCCTGAGCTGAACTGATATCAAGAGTTGTCGCCAAGCCTTCAGAAAAATTCAGCTCAGCAATACGCAAACTCTCCTGGGCCTGTTCGACATTTTTCTCCTGAGAAAGAAGGGATTCCTTGGCCTCTTGTAACCTCAAGATGGCCTGTCTGACTTCGAATTCTATAATATCAATAAGCCCTTTTTGGGTAAAATCAAGTTCCTTGATCATTGCCCTTGACTGAGCCACACGGGCAGAAGTGGCGAAGCCGTTAAATAGAGGGATGGTGAAGACAAGATTAACAGCGTAGAAACTCTGCCATGTATCTTTCCTGAAGTTAAACTGATCTGCCCAGAAATTATATGCGGCAGATACGGCAAGGGTGGGAAGATTTGAAGCCCGCGCCAGTTTCAACCCTTGTCCTGCCATCTGTTTCTGGTATCTGAGCTGGCTGATTTCAGGCCTTTTCAGCATTGCCCTGGACACAGATTCCTCTAAATCAGGCTCAAAAGGCTCATAGGTTAGATATCCTTTAATTTCGATGGGTTGAGAAAGGTCCAAACCCAATAGAGTTTTTAGACTCAGTTCGGCTATCTTTAAATTGTTCCTAGCTCTAATCAACTGAGGTTTCAGGTTAGCCACCTGCACTTCAGACCTCAAAAGATCAAACTTGGAAGCCATTCCGACCTCATAAAGACTTTTCACATTCTTTAAATGTTTCTCTGCAACCTCTACAGCTTCCTCGGCCACCTTGACAAAATCTTGCGCAAGCAAATACCCATAAAAGGCTTTTTTGGCGTTGAAAACTGTTATATGCTTCGACTGTCTCACAGCTTCTTCTGTAGAGCGAAGGCCGTATTTGGCTTGTTTAAAGCCAGAGGTCAAACGTCCGCCGGTAAAAAGAGGCAGAGAAAAAGACAAAGAGAACTGATAATCCTTGGTAAAGTCCATAGATATTCTCTGGGGAGGCTCACCAGGGATAAAGGAAGGAAACTCCAAAACAAATAGTTTCTCAGCAAGTGTATGGAGTCCCTGGGAATCAAGAGAGGGAAGAAAACCCGCGACTGCCTCCCTGAGTTTGGCTCTTGCCGTTTCTAATCTCTCCTCAGCAGCCAAATGATAAGGATTCTGGGAAAGAGCCAAGTGGATGCTCTCTTCAAGGGTCAGTGTCAGTTTTTCCTGGGGAAAAGAAAACGTTACTGTCCAAAAAATCAACAGGACTGCCAATAATATGGTTTTTGTTTTCTTCATATTGATTCTCCTTTTCAAGCTTTCTTAATACCTTCAAGAAAGATGCCGTGGATTAAGTTTGTGTACTCTTCTATGTTATATCTTTTCTTGCGCCAAAACTTCGTGAAGTAAAATCCGTGGAGTAATGATGTAAAAACATAAGCTGTATCCTGGACATCCATGTTTCTGAATTCACCAGATTCTACTCCATCAGCCAAGATTTTAGTAACCACATCCCTCCAAACTTTCCTTTTTGGATTGATGTCCCTAAAATACTTCAAATCCTGGTTATTCGTCGCTTGCTTTTGTCTTTCCGCCATGAAATTAAAAAACTTTTGCATAAAATTCATTTCCATTAAAAAAATCCGGGAGATATTTTCCTTCTCTTCAAAGAATTTGAATGTAAAACGGACGATTTCTTGCAGTTTTTCCCCAGCCTTTATGCTCTTCTCTCGAATCCTTCCCAGCTCCTGGTTCATCTCGTCTAAACTGTTTAATAGAATCTCAAGAAATATATCTCCTTTGCTTTTAAAATAGTGATAGAGGGTAGCCTTTGAGAACTGAGCTTCCTCTGCTATGTTATCCATGGTAGCGAAGCTGTAGCCTTTCTTGGCAAATACGGATTCAGCCGCCCTCAGGATAGATATTTTGTTTTCTTCTTTTCTTTTCTGTTTTCTTTCAATCCTGAGATTCTTTTTTTTCATTTTTTACATCTCTAATTATAATAATTAAACCTATAAGTTTAATTAAAAAACTGATTAGTCAGATTAACAGGATTCATGAATCCTGTCAAGATTTTTTCCAGCATTTCTTTTTGTGAGCTGGGCTATTTCCCAAAACCTTTTCTTACAACAGAATTGGAAATGCTTACTTTCTTTTTGTGGAATTATAGTCCCTTTTATTTTATATTTTATATGTAGCGCAATGGCTAAAAAACTCCTCGTTCTTTTCCTAATCTCTTTATTCACTTCACCTCACCTCCTGCCTTCTGCTTACTGCCTTCTCTTTCCCTTCTCTGATCAAGCCCTGCCTCTCTGGTGGGAGATTAAAATCCTCCTTATCTCAAACGGGAATTACAAAGTTGATGAGGGAAATTCATCTTATTCAGCCCATTACGCTTTCACCCTTCTCTGGACGGGCTGTATGGAAAAAGATAATGGAGATTATCTTCTCTATTATGAGAATTCAGAACTTATAAGTTTTGAAGCTGAAGAAAAGGGAATATTTCCTGAGTCTACTAAGATTATACGTGCAGATGATTTCCATGATAAACCCTCTTTTAAACTGAATTATATCTTAAGAAAAGGCGAAAACCTTCATTTTGATTTTTTTGTCAAAAGCTTCCTCATCCCTAAAAACAAGTCTGAACATAAATTTCACCTTGACCTTCCTGCATCTGAAGAAAATTCCCGCCATTCTTCTGAAATTAACTACAACTTATTTGTCTCCAAAGGATCTAATCTCATCTTTCTTGAGGAAAGAGAGATTTATCTTGATACCGTAGAAAAAAAATTTGCCTGGAAATGGAAGTACCAGAAACAGCATCCGAATCCAAGCATGCCTGTTTTCTTTTTCAACAGCCATGATGTCAAAGTCGAGGTCTCCATAGATCCCCATTTCTAAACAGCGAACCAAAGGCTTAAAAGCGGAGGGCTTGATTTATCAAACACACATTTTTTTAATATTAACCAGAAAAAATCAAGCCCTAGGATGAAATTTATCATAGACACGACGGAGATGCTGCCGGCTGACGTGAGTATAAACTTGGGTAGTGGTTATTTGGCTGTGCCCCAGCATTAACTGCACAGACCTCAGGTCAGCTCCTCTTTCAAGAAGATGAGTGGCAAAGGTGTGGCGCAGGATATGAGGACTAATTTTTACCTCTAGACCTGCCTTTTTTGCATAGGATTTCAGAAGCTTCCAGAAGCCCTGACGGGTAAATGGACTCCCGCGACGAGTAAGGAAAAGGAAATTATTCGGTTGTTTCAAAAGCAGTGGTCGGGCTTCACCAAGATATCTGCGGATAGCCCCTGCAGCTGAGTCTCCGATGGGAACAATTCTTTCCTTCCCGCCTTTCCCCAGACAGATGAGAAATCCATCCTCCAAATTTAAATCTTTTATCTTCAACGTGACAAGCTCTGAAACCCTTAATCCTGTTGCATACAGAAGCTCCAGCATAGCCTTATCCCTGATTCCACGGATATCCTTTTCATCGGGCTGGCGGAGAAGCAATTCGACTTCACTTACGGTTAAAAATTTTGGCAAGGAGAGCCAGGTCTTTGGCGAGGAGAGATTGACGGCCGGGTTTTTCTTGATCATTCCATCTAAGACCAAGAATTTATAGAAGCTCTTAAGAGAAGAAATTAGCCTGGCCAAAGAGCGAGCCGAAAGACCGGATCGACTCTGGTGATGGATGAATCTTATTAAATCTTCTTCTCCGGCTTTTAACCAATGTATTTTTTCTTTCTGAAAGAACTGAAAAAGCTTCTTCATATCGCGTGAGTACGAGAGCATAGTATTCGAAGATAGTCCTTTTTCAACAGAAAGAAATTCAAGGAATACCTGGAGAATATCCTCAGGCGGGGAGGAAAGATTTTTCATGTGATAAAAGGATTTGCTCGCTTTTCCTGTCCTACTGTTGTGGAAGGGCCGTGGCCCGGAAGGACCACCATTTCGTCGGGCATGGTCAGGATTTTATTTTTAATCGAACTCTCCATATCCTTCCAGGAACCTCCGGGAAGATCAGTGCGCCCTACTCCTCCAAAAAAAAGGGTGTCTCCGGAAAGGAGAAACCCATCACCTAAAAAGCTGACGCTTCCCGGAGAGTGTCCGGGCGTATGAATAACCCGCAGGAAAGATTTTCCAATCTTTATCTTGTCTCCATCATTTAGAAAATTATCAGGAGGAGGAGAATCCGTTGCTCCCAGAAAAATGGCCATCTCAGACTGCTGAACATTTTCCAGCATAGGGCTATCAGCAGAATGGAGATATAAGGGAATGTTAAACTTTTCCTTGACGTCCTTATTTGCCCCTATGTGGTCTATATGACCATGAGTATTGAGTATGAGCGCTGGTTTAAGACTTTTCCGATCAATCATTAGAAATATCCTGTCTGCTTCAGCACCAGGATCAACAACAGCGCACTCCAGGGAATCTTGACAATAAACAAGGTAGCAGTTTGTTTCTAGAGGACCCACAATTAGTATTTCGTATTTCATTCTTTTCATCTCTTTTCTTCGATGATAATTCTATCAAAAAAAAGTATTAGAAAAAAGGGGGACAGGCTACTTTTCCCTTTTTTCTTGTTTTTTCTCAAGAAAAAAAATATAATCCTCTTTCTATCCATTGGTTTGGATTTTCTCGCTTCAGGATAAATCGCTCTTCCGGTAAAGAGGTCATCGGCTCATGTTACGGGGAAAAAATTTTGATATGATCTAAAGCTTGAAGGATGGAGCAAAGAAAAAAAATAGGCTTTCTCCTTGGCCCTTTTCTTTTTTTGGTGGCCTATTTTTCTCCTATTCTCCCCCACAGCCCAAAGGCCAACAGCCTTTTGGCCGTGTTTCTTTTGGTTGTGGTCTGGTGGGTTACGGAATGTATTCCTATCCCTATTACTGCTCTCCTCATCCCTATCTTTATAACGGCCTTTCATATTGCACCAATTAAGGAGGCCTTTGCTCCTTTTGCTAATCCCATTATCATGCTCTTTTTAGGGAGTTTTATCCTGGCAAGGGCAATGAGTGTCCATGCCCTTGACCAAAAATTAGCCTATTCTATTCTCTCCTTGAAATCCATCGGCCATAAGAAAACCAGAATCCTTTTTGCTTTAGGACTGACCAGTGTGCTTCTTTCCCTGTGGATAAGTAACACAGCCACAACTGCTATGATGTTCCCGATTGCTCTGGGAGTTTTGGGCACTTTTGATTCAGAGAAAGGGAAAAAGGGAATTCCCCCTTTCAGCATAGTCCTGCTTCTGACATTGGCCTACTCAGCTTCTGTTGGAGGTATTGGCACCCCCATAGGAAGTCCCCCAAACCTTATCGCCATCGGCATGCTCGAAAAATTGGCTGCCTACAGGATCACTTTTTTCCAGTGGATGATCATCGGCTTTCTGGTGCTTATTCCTATGTTTTTCGTTCTGTTTTACTTCATGAAGTTTATGCTCAGAGGCAAAAAAAATTCTGGAGAGTTATCCAGTATTCTTCCGTTTAAGGAGAAAAAAGTCCATCAAGGGTTAGGGCGAGCACAAAAAAATGTGCTTGTGGCTTTTTCTGTTACTGTTTTCCTCTGGGTCTTTCCAGGCTTTGTTTCTCTTGTCTGGGGAAGAGAGGCTCCTCTTTTCCTTTGGTTCCAAGAACACTTCCCAGAAGCCGCAGCAGCCATAATCGGGGCAGGATTCCTTTTCATCCTTCCAGTTAATCTAAGGCGCGGCCAATTCACTCTGTCTTTGAAAGATGCTTTAAAAATCGACTGGGGAACCCTCCTTCTCTTTGGAGGAGGATTATCTTTAGGATTCCAGATGTTTGAAACTGGCTTGGCTGATGCCATCGGAAAATTTTTTATTTCCTCAGGTGGAAGTGCAGCCAGCCTCTCTTCCATCACTCTTCTTTCTATAATTTTAAGCGTTTTCCTTACGGAAGTAACTTCTAACACAGCCTCTGCCAATATGATTATTCCTATTATCATCGCCATCTCAAAAGCTGCTTCAATCAGCCCTCTTCCTCCTGTTTTGGGGAGTGCTCTCGCCTGCAGTTTTGCCTTCATGCTTCCTGTTGCCACTCCTCCCAACGCCATTATTTACGGCTCAGGATTTGTTCCTTTGACCAAAATGATTAAATATGGATTTTGGCTTGAAATCATCGGAATTATAATCATCTGGGTGGGAGTAACGTTCATCGCTCCTTTATTGGGACTGATATAAAGTGGGGATTTGATTAACAAACCTCTATAAAAATAAGGTGGGTTTGATAAATCAAACCCCTACAATGAATCAAGCCCCTACAACATTAATGCGAATTTGATAAATCAAACCCGAACAATCTCATCCATAGCATTTTTGCCATGCCTTTTGTATTTTTTGTTTTGTTCTTATTGTATTTTATCCATCAGGAAGTTCTGTTATAATCAGTGTTGATGGACGCCTACTTATCCCAGGAGGCCTACCAATCGCTCACCGCTTTAAACTTGATTTCTTCTAGCTCAAGCTCTGATGGGCTGCTTATCGGTCATAAGAGAGGCCATAGATTTTTTGTGGAGAAAATTTTCCCTACTCTGCCAGGATTTTTTCCATCCCTCAAGAAGTATCATGAGTTGGATCAACTTTTCAACGGAAAGCTCCTGGGTTTTTTCTCTTTTAATCCGGATGAGAAAAAAATCAAAAGAATATTGGCTCCCTTTGCCTGCGGAAAACTCTTTTTAGAAATCAGCTCAAACCAGCAAAAAAAGATGACCATCAAATCATATGTCGTAGATTATGAGAATGAATTTTTTCTCCTTCCCGTTGGACTAACAAGTCACGAGTAAGAAACCATAATATAATACATAAGGGAGAATCTTCTGAACAAAAATCAGCAAAAATTTCTCCTTGGCTTAGCTCGCCAAACCATCGAGCATTACTTGAAGACAGGAAACATCCTCAAGCCAAAAATAGAAGATAAAGTGCTTAAGGAAAAAAGGGGGGCCTTCGTCACTCTCAAGGTGAATGATCAACTCAGGGGTTGTATCGGATATTCCCTCCCGTACAAACCCCTCTGGGAAACAATCATTGATGTTGCCATCTCAGCTGCCACTCAGGACTTCCGCTTCAAATCCATAACACTCGAGGAACTGCCTGATACAAAAATTGAAATATCCGTGCTCAGCCTGCCCAAATCAATCAAGGATATCAAGGAAATAGAAGTAGGAAAGCACGGGATCATTATCTCTAAAGGCCCAGGCAAAGGCCTTCTCCTTCCTCAGGTTCCTGTTGAGTGGAACTGGGATTTAGAGACCTATCTCTCTCATGGATGTTCAAAAGCAGGTCTGGATGAAGATGAATGGAAAAAAGGAGTTGATATCGAGATCTTCTCTGCTCAAGTGTTTTCAGAATGAAGAGCTGAGATCAAAGAGAATAAAGTCAAATTGCTAACTTTTCATATGTAATCTATCTGTTTTTTTCTTTTTCTACTTTACGGACTTAACCCTGAAAAAATTCAAACCTGTTATTTACTTCTCAGTGAATGCTTCTTTCTGGAGCATTTTCTTTGCATCCTCTTTACATTCTTCTACTCCAGAAATCCAGCGCGGATCCGACTCCATGCTCAACACAAATTCTAATTCTTCTCTCGCTTTATCCACCTCTTTGAGGGAAAGGAAGGTATCAGCTAAATAACAACGCGTTAAGGCATCATTGGGACCAAGCTCTTTGGATTTCAGAAGATGTTCGAGAGATTTCTCCTTACTTCCTCCAGCGATACCTGGCACCTTGAAATAGACCCGGCCCAAGACTCTGTCCGGTCCTCCGTCTTCATATCCTTGGTCTAACTCTATAACCTTGTTCATCGCTTCCTTAATCGGCTTAACTAAGGATAGACTTTTAAGCACTCCTTTCGTTTCTCCATAGACTCCATAATTAACTCCGAGCCAATAATGTCCATCTGGCTTTTCTGGTTCCATTTCCGCCGCTCTCTTAGCAAAATAAACCCCCTGAGAAAATATAACCATCTTTTCTTTTTTGCTTTCTGTATTATCTCCGACATAATAAAGTGTCCTGGCAAGCTTCCAAAAAGCTTCATAACTCCCTGCTTTAGCCGCGGCTTCTTGGTATTTAGCCCGGGCTTCCTGGGCTGTGGCCATATCTTTCATCTCAGCATATAATTTGTCGCCCTGAACAATCAATTCTTCAGGCTCCTGGGAGAATAAGGATACAGAGAAACTTATAAGAATAAGAAGTAAAAAAAACATTTTTGCTTTCATTTTCCTCTCCTTTTTTCGTGTATATATAACATAAATTTCCAACAAAGAACAACAGGGCGTCGTTCTAATCAAAAAACCTGTCGGCCTTCTCATCCAGATGAAGCATAAAACGTTCTATTTTCTGACGCTCTTTCTCCAGCTCATCATCCTTGAGATCAGGATCAACTGTAAAATGTTCCCCATACATGGCAACAACTCTGGAGAAAGGATGAAAAATTAAAAAATTGTCCCAGCTTCTCAAAAATTTTTTTCCCGAGGTCGAAAATGTAAAGGGAACAAGAATGGCTCCGGTCTCTTGAGCAAGTTTAAGGCCTCCAAGCTTCATTTTTCGGTTTGGCCCTCTGGGACCATCAGGAACGATTATCAATTCTCCTCCACTCTGAAGCTCTGTTTTCATCTTATTCCACACTCTTATGAGAGCATGTGAGCTTGATCCCCTTAAAATTCGATATCCCCACCTGGACATAATCCGGGCAGCGATCTCGCCGTCTTTGCTGGGGCTTATAAGCGGCATGATTCCTCTTCGGCGAAAAAAAAAGGGGACAATAAAAATCCGCCCGTGCCAAACCAGAAAAATCACTGGCCTCCCTTGCTCTCTTATTTCTCGGTAATTTTCTACTCCCAGGACTTTCATCCTGGCTGATTTGGCCCATAACCATAAAACCAGCTTTCCCAAAACTCCAATTATTCTCCAACGAAGTTCACTGAAAAAAGACATCGGCATAAATAATATAAAAAACTCAGTGAACAGTAAACAACAAAACTCAAAATGTAGGGCTTGATTTATCAAGCCCGCATAAGAGGAGAAAAAGGGGACAGGCTACTTTTTCTGACGTTGGGGTCAGGCATTATCTTAGAGAATGATTTTGGGGTCAGGTCTTGCTTTTTGCCCCTACTCATACAAACACAACTTAAAAAGCAAGGCCTGGCCCCGCTAACCCAAATAAAAGCAAAAGGCAAGACCTGACCCCATAATAGAGACTGTCCTCTTTCTTATAGAAAAAGTAGCCTGTCCCCTTTTTTCAACCAATTATTTTTTCCTGTATTTTTCAATGACAACACCTACTACAAATCCCACAAGACTTAGACCAAGACCATATGGAATAGAATAGGGCCATGAAGGCCAACTCAAGGTGAGAAGCTTTACTTCACACAAAAACCTGAGCAAAGAATATCCTCCACCTAAAAGCAGACTTAAGAATCCGGCCATGGGCAATTTTTTCTTCAGGAAAATCATGGCAATTCCTGGGATAAAAAGGCCTTCGGCCATAATTTCTGAGGCAAGGCCTAGAGTTTTCAAAATGCTTTGAAACCTGGTCGCCACAAGAAATGCCAATCCTCCCACAAATAAAGTCGAGAGACGACTCACTAATACAATCCTTTTTCCTCTGCTCGAAGAAAAAATTTGCTGGTAGACATCCCGCGTTAAAGAAAGAGCTCCGGTGTTGATTGCCGTGTCCATAGTGGACATGACTGCAGCCACGATAGCAACAAACAAAATGCCGCCCAAGAAAATTCCAGTCCTTGAGGAAATAATATCAGAAAAGAGAGGCCCCTCAAGGTTCTGGGAAAAGAATACAGGAAGCGAGAGCATGCCGATTAAAACAACTATTCCGTAGAGAAGAAAAAAAGTCCCAGACGCAGCGAACAGTCCAAGGCGTGCGCTCCTGTCTGTTCGGGCTGCCTGAATCCTCTGCCAGGCAATTGGAGAGATTGTCCACGCCAGAGTGAAAGAGATAACGATGAGAAAGTTCTCTTTAAAATTAAAGAAAAAACTGAAATAATGATCTTTGCCAAGCTCCGACGCAAACAGGGAAACCTCGCTTAAAGAGGAAGTATCTGCAAGAAAAAAGAAAAGGCCGAAGATTCCTGCTGCAAGGAGAAAAAACTGAAGAGCGTCTGTGATTGCTACGGAAAAAAAGCCTCCAAAGACTGAATAAACGAGGACCACGATCGTTCCCAATGCCAGACTCATAAGATAAGAAGTGCCAAGAAACGACTTCAAAAAATGGCCGATTGCTACCATTTGGGAAGCAGCCAACACTGCCATGTACCAGATAATCAGTAGGGCAGCCAGATGACGAACGGCACGGCCGTAGCGCAACTCTACAAGGTCCGGCAAGCTCACTATAGGAAGGCGCCGAATGGGCAGGGCCAAAAAAAAGGCAAGGATAAGAACAGTAAGCACTGCCGGGGCTCCCATGATCCAAAATGAACTTACTCCTGTCTCAAGGGCTTCATCAGCAGAGACCAAGGTAGATGTCGCTCCGAACCAAGAAGCAGCAAGAGATAAATAGACTAAAAAAGCTGGAAGACGCCGCGAGGCAAGAAAAAAATCCTCTAGATTCTTCATCCTCTTGGAAAAAATGAAACTTACGAGGAGAAGAAGAAAGAAGTAGGCAAGGAGAAAAAGGAGAAATTCAAGCTTCACGCAGCAACTTATAACAAAAAAATCTATATCTTGGCAATGGGGTCAGACTTTTAAAATAATTCAAGTTTTGCAAGTCTAACCCAATTTTATATAATAGATGCCATGAAACACATCATTGGCTTGCTCATACTCTCCTGGCTTAGCACTTCTCCCACTGTTGAAGATACTGCTCTTAAAGTAGAGAATAAACTTCGCTCAGTCCAATCTATCCAATCTAATTTTAATCAAATATATTATTCTTCCTCTGTTTCTACGCCTCTAATAGAAAAGGGAAAATTTTATTTCAAAAAGCCAGACTTGATGAAATGGGAGTACAAGGACCCGGAGGAGAAGATTTTCCTCTATAAAGAAGGAGTCTTCCTGCAGTATTTTCCTGAGGATAAAGAGCTTTTCCGGAGTTACTCATCAAAAGAAGAGTATGAGTCAGAAATCCTCTCTCTCCTTTCTGGTCAGAGGCGACTGAATGATAACTATATGATCGAGCCCAGCCCTTTTCCTTCAGAAAATAAAAAAGCGCACCAGCTAAAATTAACCCCCAGAGAAGAAGGTGAATACACGCACATCCTTCTGGAAATAGACGAAAAAACCTGGCTTATTCGAAGAGCCATTTTTTTTGATTGGGCCGGAAATAAAAATGAGTTTAAGTTTTCCCAGATAAAAACAGATGTTCAACTATCTAAAAAAGTGTTTGAGTTGAAAGTGCCTGCAGATGTTGAAATTATCGAGGATATACCAGATAAGAAAAATGAATACCCCTAAAAAATACTCCAAACCTAAACCATCTCCGCCCTTTTTCGTATAAACTCTTGAGGACAGGATGTCCTCCATGGATGAAGATAAAGAACTCGTCGCCAGGACAATCAAAGGAGAGAAAGAGGCTTTTGAAATGATTATCCAAAAGTATCAACAACCCCTACTGAACTACATCGGCCGCACGGTTGGGGAGCGTGAACTAGCTCTAGATTTTACTCAGGAAGTGTTTATAAGGACATATTCTTCTCTTCATTCTTATAAGCCTCAGTATAAATTCAGCACCTGGCTTTTCAAAATTGCATCCAATTTTATCATTGATTACTGGCGAAAGAAAAAAATTGATGCCTTCTCCCTTGACCAGCAGGAACGAGATACCGACCTTCCTCCTCTTCAAGTCCCGGATAACGAACCTTCCATCGTGAAAAAGCTTGAATTCTCCGAGCTCAGGGAAAGAATTGAGCAGGCTTTAGAGAAAATCCCGGCTCCTTTAAGAGAAGTATTTGTCTGGAGGCACATCAACGAATTCAGCTATGAAGAAATGGCAGAAATAAAAGGCTTGCCTGTGGGAACGATCAAAAACAGAGTCTTTCAAGCCAGAGAATTAATTCGAAAGCGCTTGGAGGAAAAAACATGAGGTGCCTCAGCATTGCCCAGATTTATCTTTATATAGAGAAAGAGCTCTCCCTTAGTGAAAATAAAAAAATCGAGGAGCACCTGGCTACCTGCCGAAAATGTAAAAAAGCTCTTGAAGAGAGAAGGCCCTTGCTTCAGGCCTCAGAAAATCTCCCCCTCTGGCAAACGCCTCCCGATTTTACCCAGCAGGTCATGGCTAGAATTTTTCCGGTCAGAGTTCCCCTCTCTGCCTGGCTCACAGCTGCATATGCTGGTTTCGGATCAACCATCTTAGCAATCTTTGTCCTCTTTCTTGCTACAGGTCAAAATTTCTCAAGTCTTCTTACCAGCTTTAATCATAGCCTGTGGACTCTTGTAAGAAATCTTTCTCCTTTCTTTGTGAAACTCTTTAAGGTAGCATCTCTTTTTATCAAAGCTCTTCAGCAATTCTTTGAATATATCATTAAGGCATTCGCTTCCTTAACAACTATCATAAGTCCGCAAGTCCAGATAATCATTATCACCATCGTCATTATTTTAATCGCTTTCTCTATCTACGAAATAAAAAGAAAATTATTGATCGGAGAAAAAGCATGAAAAATAAGATAGTGTTTGCCTCTATCCTTCTTTTCCTTATCTCAGCTTCTCTCCCTCTCCAAAGTCAGCAGAGCTTTACCTTGAAAAAAGACATCGTTGTTGCTGAAGGCGAAGTCCAAGATAATATCGTCTCTTTTGGAGGAGTAGTCTATGTCAAAGGGAGAGTCAAAGAAGGCGTTATCGCCTTCGGAGGCGAAGTTATTATATCTGGCGAAGTAGAGGATGTAGTTTTAGGATTCGGCTCAACCATCACTCTGGAGCCCACGGCTCACGTCAGAGGAGATGTCGCCTCTATAGGAGGCACACTCATCAAAAAGCCCGGGTGCATTGTCGAAGGAGATACAATTTATTTTAAGACTTCGGAAGACATCAAAAAGTTATTTAAGGAAGGATTAAGAGGTTTCCTTTCTGTTTCTCTGATTCCTTTTCTTTTGATTATCAAATTGATCTCTGTTTTCATCTGGTTTCTCCTCGCCTTATTGATAGCAGCTTTTTTCCCTCGTCAAATTTCCTATGCCTCTGCTCAAATCAGAAAATCCTTCTGGCCAATTTTTGGCACCGGCTTTTTAAGCATTATTATTTTTTCTGGTTTAATCATCTTCTCAGCCTTGCTTTCCCTAGCTCTGATAGGAATTCCTATCCTCCTCGCTCTGATTATAATAGGCTTTATCATTAAGATCTTTAGTCGAGTTATCCTTTTCTACTTCTTTGGAGAAAGCCTTATAAATGCTCTCGGGAAGAGCAAGATCTCTCCGCTTCTGGCAGTCGTTCTTGGTTTGATTCTTGTTAGTCTCGTTTCCTTTATACCTGTTATCGGCGTTCTCTTCACCTTCATTATGAGCATAATCGGTTGGGGAGTAGTTATAAGGACAAAATTCGGGACAACTGAGAACTGGTTCAAAAGAGCTTAGGAGATCACAGACAATCTGAATTTATAACTCAAGAATTTCTTTTTCCTTGGCATGGGCAAGCTCTTCTATTTTCTTATTGTATTCATCGGTTACTTCCTGAAGCTTGTCATAACCCCAATATTTATCATCCTCAGTAATCTCTTTTTTCTCTTCCAGTTCTTCGATTTCTTCCTTGCTCTCTCTTCTCATGATGCGGAGAGCGGCTTTCTCATCTTCCAACATTTTTTTTATGTGTGTGGCTATTTCCTTTCTTCTCTCTTCATCCAGTGGAGGAATCGGTATTTTGAGTATTTTGCCGTCATTAATCGGGTTTAAACCAAGGTCTGAAGTTGAAATGGCCTTTTCT
>CAYUXD010000008.1:0-3021 GCA_964448655.1 uncultured Eubacteriales bacterium | reverse complement strand
GCACTCCTTATTGCTTTATCAATAGCTTCCAACAAGGATGGATCCCATGGCTGGACAGTGATTAAGGTAGGATCAGGAACTCCCATCGTTGCCATTTGATTTATAGATGTTAAGCTTCCATAGTAGTCAACTTTTATATCCTCAAAAAGACCAAGGTTCGCCCGGCCCGTTCTTAATTTACTCAGGTCTTTTCGAAAATGCTCTGTAGAAACTTTCATCTTTTTTTCTAGCTCTCTTAAGATGTTTTTAACCATCCTTCTTTCTCTCTAAAAGACTTAATACTATGTAAAAACTCATTCTCAAGGGGTAGTTCAATAAATCCTCGTGCCAACTTTCTGGCCTAAAACTACCTTTTTTATATTTCCTCTCTTCTTAAGGTTGAAAATTATGATAGGCAGCTTATTGTCTTTACACAAGGAAATCGCTGTCGTATCCATAACCTTCAATCCCCTCTTTATGACATCAAGATATTTTATAGTACTAAACCTTCTGGAAGTTTTGTCCACCAAAGGATCGGCTGTATAAACACCATCCACCTTGGTCGCCTTCAATATCACCTGAGCTTTAATCTCCAAAGCTCTTAACGCAGCCGCCGTATCAGTAGTGAAATAGGGACTGCCAATACCTGCGCTGAAAATTACAATTCTTCCTTTATCAAGATGCCTTATTACCCTTCTTCTTATAAAGGGTTCAGCTACGGCTTTGATCTCAATAGCTGAGATGTGGCGGGTGAAAACGCCCTCTTTCTCCAGGGCATCCTGAAGAGCAATTCCGTTCATTATCGTGGCCAGCAAACCCATATAATCAGCTGAGGCTCGATCCATCCCTGCTTCTGTTCCACTCATCCCGCGAAAGATATTCCCTCCACCGATCATGATGGCAACCTGAACTCCCAAATCATGAGTTTCTTTTATCTCTTGGGCGATAGATTTTGCAGTATCGAGATCAATCCCGTAAGGAACATCTCCTAAAAGAGATTCTCCAGATAGCTTTAACAGAATTCTTTTGTAGGCAGGCTTAATTTGAGGCATGATTTTATGTTATGGTTTGCTCAGTTCAAACCGAGCAAACCTTTTTATGCAGATGTTCTCGCCAAATTTGGCAATATGGGAAGTCACAAGCTCTTTGATCGAAATCTTATCGTCCTTTATGTAAGGCTGATCCAATAAACAGACTTCCTCGTTGAATTTACCGATCTTGCCCTGGACGATTTTCTCTATGATCTCTGGAGGCTTTTTTGAATCCTTGAATTGCTCTCGAATTATCTCTTTCTCTTCTTCTAAAACCTCTGGGGGAATATCCTCTGAAGATAGGTACTTTGGCGCTGAAGCGGCAATATGAATAGCAATGTTTTTCACTAATTCTTTAAATTCATCATTACGAGACACAAAGTCCGATTCACAATTGACCTCCAGGAGAACTCCTATTTTCCCGTTAAGATGTATGTAGGAACCAACTATTCCTTCTGCTGTGTCTCGACTCATTTTATCCTTGGCGCGCGCGTATCCCTTCTTCCTTAAAATGACAATTGCCTTTTCTATGTCTCCCTTACTTTCCTTGAGCGCTTTTTTGCACTCCATCACTCCAATTCCTGTGCGCTGTCGGAGCTCTTTAACCATTTCCGTTGTTATATCCATCTCACTTTCCTTCCTTAAGCACTTTTTTCAGGCTCAGTATAACCATCGTCTTTCTCTTCTTCATCAGAAGATTTAGAGGGAGAAGGAGCCTGGTCTTCTGGGGGAGGAGCCTGGTCTTCTTCTGGAGGAACTACCTCTTCCTCTGGAGTAGCCCCTTCCTCGTCTGGAGTAGTTCCCTCTTTTTCTTGAATCGCCCCCTCTTCTTCTGGAGAAACCTCCTCCTCTTTTTTGGCTTCCAGGAGTTCTCTTTCCAGTCTGTCCTTTTTGCCCTCAATTATGGCTTCAGATATTTTTGAGGTGAACAGCTCGATAGCTCTGACCGCATCATCATTTCCAGGGATAGGATGATCTATGTTCTCTGGGTCGCCATTCGTATCAACCACGGCTACAATCGGAATATGCAGCTTTCGGGCTTCACAGATAGCAATCTCTTCTTTCGTGGAATCTATTACAAACAATGCCCCGGGGAGTTCTAACATATTCTTTATTCCGCCCAGATTTTTAGAGAGTTTCCTGTAGACCTTTTCCAGTTTCGACTGTTCCTTTTTGGATAATAATCCCCATCGTCCGTCCTCTTTCATCTCATCTAATTCAATCAATCTCTCCACGCTGCCTCTGATGACATGGAAGTTGGTCAGCAATCCGCCAAGCCAACGTTGATTGATATAACTGGATTCACACTTTAAAGAAAGCTCGCGGATTATATCTTGAGCCTGTTTCTTCGTTCCCACCATGAGCACTTCCTTCCCACTCCCGGCAACACTCCTTATGAACTGGAGGGCATCCTTGAAAACTCTTATTGTCTTCTGTAAATCAATGATATAGATTCCATTCCTCTGGCCAAAAATATACTCTTTCATCTTGGGGTTCCACCTTTTAGTTTGGTGGCCAAAATGGACGCCTGCTTCTAAAAGCTCTTTCATCGTTACTGATACCAATAGAAATTCTCCGTTTATCTCTTATGGTACTGTGGTGCCTTTCGGGCCCCAAGCAATCCATATTTCTTTCTTTCTTTAATCCTGGCGTCCCTCGTCAATAAGCCTGCCCCCTTAAGATTGGACTTTAACTCCTTATTAAACTCGACCAATGCCCTTGCGATTCCTAAGCGAATTGCTTCTGCTTGTCCAGTTAGCCCTCCTCCGTCGACACGGATGAAAACATCGAATTTATTTTCTGTTTCAGTCAGACGAAGAGGCTGTTTGATGATGTGCTTTTGACTACCCATGTAAAAATATTCCGTGAATTGACGAGGTCTTTTATTCACATGTAAAGTGATATCACCTTTTCCTGGTCGAAGAAAAACCCTAGCAACCGATGTTTTTCTCTTCCCTGTTCCGTAATACTGAATTAAACTCAAGTTTCCTCCTAAAACTGGTGTTCTTGC
>CAYUXD010000007.1:0-23071 GCA_964448655.1 uncultured Eubacteriales bacterium | reverse complement strand
AGCCTGAGCCTTTCTTCAATGGTCGCTGCAGCTATTTCCCAAAACCTATGCCTTAATAATCATTTATAACGGATTTGGGGATGCTTATACTAATTAATAGATATGACAGCTGCATATGGAGGGTCAAAGGTTAACTGTTGCCCAGAGGCAGGTTGCCATAAAAATTAGGCCAAAAAATAATTAATTCTATCTAACCCCTAATCTTTGTTTGGTTTCTTCGATAAGTTTATTGAATTTTTCCAGGAAGATTTTCTGCTCAGCTTCAAGTTTTTTAATGGCTTTTTCTTCTGCTTCGATTTCTTCCAGCATAGTATCCATCTCTTTTTTTTCTGCATCGGATAAGTCTTCTTCGTCTTTTTCTCCGAATTTTTTGTTGAATGTCTCAGTAAGGTTTTCCAATTTATTAGTTTTCTTTTGGAGTTCTTTAACGTTCTCGTTGTATTTGACGTTTTCATCCGAGGTGAAGAAAATACTTTCAGCTAATTCCATGGCTTTTTTTGAATTTGCAGCTGAGAGGAAGCTGGCTTCGAGCAAGTAACGGATCGCTTCCTGGGAGACTGAGGGATTTGACTTGGCCTTATCAGCCAGGATAATTCCGACATAAAAAGCCATTTCACCACTTTTTTGTTTTCCATAAGCCAGTTTGAAGTATTTCAATGCTTCTTCTTTCTTCTTGTTCTTGTAGAGGGTTTTAGCATAGAAGGCGTAGCTTGCGAAATCCTTGAGAACCGAAACGGGAATTTCAAAAGCCTTTTCCGCATCCTTATAAAACCTTATATCATAAAGGGATTTTCCTACATTCTTCAGGCTATTCGCGATTTGCGCATCCTTTAAGATTTCATATGAGTTTATATAGGAGTCAACAGCTTCTTTGAGGTACTTAGACTTTTCCAGCGCTTGTCCATGGGTAAAGTAGCCGGCTCCTATAAATTTATTCCATTGCTCAGGAGTAGCATCTGCAGACTCCTTATTCTTATTGGCTTGGGCAATTTGGACGACTTGGGACGCGTAGTTTTTGGCCTTTTCCAGATTCTGACCAAGTTCACTGTAAACAGCTGAAACTGTTAATAAAACATTGCATTTCGTGAGGTCATCCAGGCCACCCAATGCAAGAGTTTTTTCACCATATTCTATGGTTTCTCTGACTGTCTTGCCCGCATAATTTTGCACGCAGAGTGTGGCATAGACAAAATTTTCGTATTGAGTTCCTTTGCCTGCGTATTTTGCTAGGTATTCTTTGAGGAGTTTGACTCTTTGGGCAGCATTTGAAGTGGTCATAGCTTTGATGTAGTCATCGTTAGCAGCAACTTGAGCTGACAAAGAAGCAGAGATAAAAAGAATTATAATTAGTGTCGTCAAGGCTGTTTTTTTCATTTTTGGACCTCTAATAAAAATTTTAGGCATAATAGCGCGCACAGATTAAAATGTCAATAATTTAAATAACTTAATATTGTTAATAGAAACAATAATATGGTAGCAAAATACATGCCAAATTTGAAGAAAGTGAGTGGGTTTGCATATCCTTTCCTCTCTAAGTCCGTGATTTTTTTTAGTCATGAGGTCATGGGGTCAAGACCTGACCCCACCATGACTGATCTTTCCCGCAGAAAACGAGATACTTGCTTTGGAATTATGGCTTTGGACATTTTAAGAGGTGTGGTATAGAATAACATAAAAATGGGCGAAAAAAAGCCGGATTTCCCAGGGCATTTTTTGGACAATGTGGGAAAGCCTTTAAAAAAGTCTGTGCTTCTTAGAGATTATTCAAACTTTAAGATTGGCGGAAAGGCGGATTATTTTTTTGAAGCGACTTCCATCACCGAGCTCGTTAAATCGATTCTTTTAGCCCGAGAACATTCCTTTCCTTACTTTATTATTGGAGGGGGATATAACCTTCTTTTTGATGATGACGGATTTCGCGGTCTCATCATAAAAAACAGCGTGAAAGGTATAAAGCAGATGGGGAACAAAGCAGAGATAGAAGCATTAGCTGGTACTCCTTTGAGGGACTTGATCCAATTTTCGATAGATAAAGGTTTGAGTGGCTTTGAATTTTTAGCAGGTATTCCAGGAACTGTAGGCGGGGCTGTTTTCAGCAATGCTGGTGCCTTCGGTAATAGCATCGGAAAATTTTTAAAGGATGCTGAAATCCTCAGCAGGGAAGGAAAAAGAGTTAAAGTCAAGAAGGATTATTTTGAGTTTAGATACCGCCATAGTGTCCTGAGTAAAAAATATGATGTCTTTTTAAGAGCTGTTTTTGAACTTCATCAAAGAGAGAAAGAAGAGATAAAGGCACGCATTGAAGAGAATTTAGAAAAAAGGAGGAGCAATCATCCTCCAGAGGATGTAGCTTGTGCTGGCAGCTATTTCAAAAACCCTGTTCTTCCTGATGGGAGAAGAGTCCCTGCTGCCCATTTTTTAGATAAAGTCGGAGCTAAGAACATGAGGATTGGTGGAGCAGCTGTTTATGGGGGCCATGCGAATTTTATCATTAACAAGGAGAAGGCATCGACCCAGGATGTTCTTCGTCTTGCCCAGGAACTCAAGGGGCGAGTAAGAGAGAGATTCGGTGTCGAGCTTGAAGAAGAGGTTATTTTCCTTCCAGCAGGTTCTTCAACACCTTGATTTTTTGCGGAGAAATTTTTCCTTCTCTTTTGGCCATTTCCAGTGCCTGCACAGCCAGCCTCGTGTATGTTTCATAATAAGGGGGAAAATTTCGCAAAGCCTCGAGATGCTTTTGTATGGATTCCTGATCCCCCCTTATAACAGGACCGGTTAAAGAGGCTTTGATGTTAAATTTTTTTACATTGTGTAAAGTCCCTTTCACTAAAGGGAGAAGAATCTGGAGAGCCTTTTCCTCTTGAAGATCTATCTGCTTGAGAAGTGACACTGCCATTTCTAAAAGCACAACAAAAAAGTTAGAAGCTGTGCTGCAGGCTGCATGGTAAAGGGCCTTATCTTTTGGTTGAAGGATAAGGGAATGGCCTCCGAGTTGCCGAACAATTTTCGTAGATAAGGTTAAAGCTTCAGTGCATCCTTCGAGACCAAAATAAATGTTTTCAAACTGTGCTGGGGGAGTCTTCTTTTGGGCAAAGGATTGGATGGGATGGAGGGAGGCAGTCAAGGCTCCTTTGGCTCCTATAGGTTTAAGCACCTCAGAGGGGATGAGACCCGAGCAATGAAAGACAAATTTTTTTGACCAATTAATGTTTGAGCCAGCAAGAACTCTTGCAACCTTTGCAATTTCTTCATCAGGTAAACATAAAAAGACGATATCTCCAATTCTTGCTGCCTGGATATTATCAATAGATGCTATTCCTTCTCCTATGATTTTCCTGCTCTCTTTAGCAGAAGAGATGGTCCTGCAGGACAGCGCCTTTATCTTGTACCCTTTCTTTGAGAGAGCATATCCCAGTGAGGTTCCGAGTCGCCCTGCACCGATTATGGAAACATTAGTCATTTTTTATCCTTAAAAATCTTGAGCCATTGATTTATCTCTAAGGGAGAGAGCGAGGTGACTTTTTTCTCTATTTCTAAAGATTTTCTGTGTTCTTTCAGCGCTGTTTGAAGCTCGCGGTTAAACTCTTTAGAGCTCAAGGGCGTAGCTCTTTTTGACTTGGCAAATCTTTTTATCTCACGGTCTGAGCTCACCACAAAGAATCTTCTTAAATATGTTTGTTTTGAAATTATTTCTTTTATGGTTTCGTCGGCATTCCCGCCTAAAGGAGGAAAGATTACGGAAAATTTTTTTTTCTGGAACGTTTCACCTATTAAATTTAAGTCTGGAGTTCCGTCGAAAACCAGGAGCACTCTTGTTTTTTTTAGACGCTGGAAAATCAAAAGCCGGGAGACCAGGCGGTATTTAGCCTGAGGATCCTTGATATTGCGGGGCGAAGAATATCCGATAAAATTGCTTCCATCGATTAAATAGGCCACTTGAGAAGGTGTGAATAAGAAGGCAGAAGGTTTAAGAAGCTACAGGGTGTAAGATTCTCCTGGCTTGAGGATGATGACTTCTGCTTTATCTCCTACTCTTTTTTTGAATTCTTCAGGATCAGCGCTGACAATAGGAAAAGTATTATAATGGACGGGAATCACTTTTTTTGTCTTGATAAACTCCACTGCCCTGGCTGCGGAGGGAATGCCCATGGTGTATCTGTCTCCGATAGGAATAAAGCTCAGGTCTGGACTAAAGAATTCACCGATAAGTTTCATATCATAGGTTAATCCCGTATCGCCTGCGTGGTAAATTGTTTTGCCGTCCATCTCGATAACAACTCCTGCCGGATCACCTTTTTCGGCAGAGTGGAGAGCTTGAACCATGTGGATTTTCACTCCTTTTGCTTCTACTGTGCCTCCGATATTCATTCCCTCGACTGTTATGCCTTCCGCTTCACCATCTACAGCTAACTCATGGATGCCAACGAGGGTGGCGCCTGTTTTTTTACAAATAGCAAAGGAGTCGCCTAAATGATCACCGTGATAATGGGTGACAACGACAAGGTCTGCTTCTGTAATCTCCTCGGGAGTGGTTGAAGCAACGGGATTTCCTGTTAAAAAGGGATCAATGTATACAGTTTTTGAGCCTTGTAATTTTATTCCTGAATGTCCTAACCAGGTAATTTCCATTATCCTTACCTCCTTTTTTAATTGGGGTCAGATCTTTCAAACTTTCATAGTTTTGAGTTTATATATCTTAATAAAAGGCCCGATTATTTCAATTCAATAAAAAAAGTTCAATTTATAAAAGTCTGAAAGGTCTGACGCCATTGTTCTCTATTATCCTGGAGGCCAATGCATCCGCCTTCCTCCTAAGAGATGAAGATGGATGTGAAAGACTTCCTGGCCTGAGTCCTTTGCAGTGTTGAGCACTATTCTGTAACCTTTTTCAGCGATTCCTTTTTCTTGCGCAATCTGGCGTGCTTTGAGGAGCAAGTGGCTTAAGATATTCTTTTTTTCTTCGGGAATATCATTCAGTGAGGAGAAATGTTCTCTGGGGATGAGAAGAATATGAATGGGAGCCTGGGGATTTATATCATTGAACGCGATCATTTTCTCGTCTTCAAAGACCATGCTGGCCGGGATTTCTCTGTTTATAATCTTGCAGAAAATACAGTCTTCCATCTTAGAGCTTCTTCACCTATTCCTTTATTCTTTCAATGTGGGCTCCGAGAGCCTTAAGTTTTCCTTCCAGTTTCTCATAGCCTCGATCCAGATGTTCGACTTCATTGACAATGGTTTCTCCGTTTGCTATCAACCCGGCCAGAACAAGAGAAGCAGAAGCCCTAAGATCCGAAGCTAAGGTCTCTGCTCCTGAGAGGGGAGTTTTTCCTCTAACCGTGGCCTTATCTCCAGAGACCTCGATATTTGCTCCAAGACGCAGCAATTCGTTAATGTGGGTAAATCTTCTGTCGAAGATTGTCTCGGTGATAATGGATGTTCCGGAGGCTTGGGTCATCAAGACAATAAACTGGGCTTGCATATCGGTGGGAAATCCTGGGTAGGGAGAAGTCGTGACATCCTGAGACTTGATATCTTCGCTTCCGATAACACGCAGTGAGTGATTATTGAGTTGTTCTATTGTTGCTCCAGAGTATCTTAGTTTTTCAATGATAGTATCGAGATGGTGCGGCTGGGAATGGGTTAGAACTATGTTTCCTCGGGTTAAGGCGCTGGCTACAAGGAAAGTCCCCGCTTCTATCCGATCGGGAATTATGTCATGAGTAGCTCCGCCCAGCTCCTTTACCCCCTTAATACGGATGGTCTCCTGGCCAATTCCATCAACCTTAGCTCCCATTTTAACCAGAAGCTCACACAGGTCTGATACCTCTGGCTCCAAGGAGCAGTTTTTTAAAACAGTCTCTCCCTGGGCCAGTGAAGCTGCCATTATCAGATTTTCTGTTCCACCTACGGATTTTTTCTCGAATTCTAACTCTGCCCCATGGAGTTTTTTTGCTTCTGCTTTAATATAGCCATGTTCGAGGCTTATTGAGGCTCCTAATTTTTCTAATCCATGGATATGGAGGTCTATGGGACGCGAACCGATGGCACAGCCTCCCGGCAAGGCGACTATCGCTTTTCCGTAGCGAGTCAAGAGAGGGCCCAAGACTAAAATGGACGCCCTCATGGCACTTACCAGTTCATAGGAAGCTTCAGCAGAGTTAATCTTTTTTGCTTGAATGGATAAAGTGTTTTTTCTCTGGCTGTAGTTGGCTCCCAGCTCCTTCATGACGGTTAAAATCGTAAAAACGTCTTTAACAAGAGGGACATTTTTGAGCCGCACCTTTTCTTTGGTCAAAAGCGAGGCCGTAATAGCGGGGAGGACTGCATTTTTTGCCCCGCTGATTTTGACTTTTCCCTTTAGCTGTAGGTTAGGGTTTCCGACGATTCTGATTCTTTCCATGCGCACTCATTCTAAGATATTACCATTCAAAATTCAACTTTTGACTTTTGGGGTCAGACTTGCAAAACTTGAGTTATTAATGAAAAAGTGAAAAAGAAAAGTGAAAAAGGGGACAGGCTACTTTTTTCAAAAAGGAGACCGCTTTTCCTTAAGGTAGGAGTTTAATTTAACAAACCAGGTTATTTTTTGTAGATTCAAAATGTGGGCTTGATAAATCAAGCCCCTACACAGGATAAATCAAGCCCCTACACAAGAATTTTTGGCTTGAAATTATTTATTATTTAAAAGATAGTAAAAAATGCTGCTCCAGCACGCTTTAGAAAATGGGGACAGAGAAAATGGGGCCTGGACCCATAATTTGAGGACAGAACATCAGAAAATGGGGCCTGGCCCCATAATTAAATAAAATTGAATTTTGAAATGGAGGGATCAAGTGAAGATGCTAATCGGCAAAAATTGGGTTGATAAGGATGAAAAGATTGAAGTCCTCAACCCCTATAACAATGATCTTATAGACACAGTTCCTTCAGGAGATAATGATGATGTGGAAGCTGCCCTTCGGGCGGCGGAAGAAGGTTTTAAAATAAACCGGAATCTGCCAGTTCATCAGCGCATCTCTATCCTTTATAAAACAGCAGAAATAATTAGAAGCAGGCAAGAGGATTTTGCCAGGACGATCGCTACCGAAGGGAGCAAGACCATTAAGGAAGCCAGAAAAGAGGCTAGCCGCTGCATTGATACGATCACCATCTCGGCTGAAGAAGCCCGGAGGATTGTAGGAGAGACCATTCCTTTCGACAGTCGCCAAGGTTCGGAGAACAGGGTAGGCTATTACTTTCGCTTTCCAATCGGAATAATCGCAGCCATTACTCCTTTTAATGATCCCTTGAACCTTGTAGCCCATAAGGTTGGGCCGGCAATTGCCGGTGGAAATTCGGTAGTTCTAAAACCTGCCACCGTCACTCCCCTTTCTGCTTTAAAGTTGGGGCAGGCTTTTATCGAAGCAGGCCTTCCCTGGAATATCTTAAACATTGTTACCGGCCGTGCCTCGAAGATTGCTGATGCCCTGGTGACAGATTCTCGGGTGAGAATGATCTCCTTCACTGGAGGAACTGAAGCTGGCATGGACATAGTCAAAAAAGCGGGTTTGAAGAAAATAGGGATGGAGTTGGGCTCGAACTCTCCGGTTATTGTTATGGACGATGCTGATCTTCAACAGGCAGTGGAGCTTTCTTTATCCGGGGCTTTCTGGGCTGTCGGGCAGAACTGCATCGGGGTTCAGCGAATTTATATCCATGAGACTGTTTACGATGAGTTTGAGAAGAAGTTTGTGGAGCAGACGAAAAAAATAAAGGTTGGCTATCAATTGGATGAAGATACGGACATGGGTCCCATGATTACAGAGGAAGAAGCGGCTCGTGTGGAAAAGTGGGTTGGGGAAGCCTGTAAGTCAGGAGCTGAGCTCCTCACTGGGGGCAAGAGGAAAGGGACACACTTTGAGCCTACCGTATTCAGGAATATGCCCCAAAGCGCGAACCTCAATTGTGAAGAAGTATTTGGTCCCGTGGTGAATCTTTATAAAACCTCTTCCCTGGATGAAGCGATCGAACTGGCCAACAATGTCAAATACGGGCTCCACGCAGCTATCTTCACCCGTTCTCTGGAAAATGCCTTTAAGGCTATCAAGGAACTTGATGTGGGCGGGGTGATGGTTAATGATTCCACAGACTACCGCATAGATATGATGCCCTTTGGCGGTGTGAAATGGAGCGGACTCGGTCGGGAAGGGATTAAGTTTGCCCTCCTGGAGATGACTGAGCCTAAAGTCGTCTGTTTTAATCTCTAAGATTCAGAGTGAGCCGAGAGCCTGGTCGAGGTCAGCTATGATATCGTCCGGATTTTCACCACCCACACAGAGTCTTATCATCTGAGGTGGAACATCGGCCTTGGCGCGGGCTTCTTCTCCTTGCTGCAGGTGAGTGGAGATGGCTGGGATTGTAGCAATGCTTTTAATACGGCCTAAATCTCCTGCTCTGAAGATAATCTTTAGATTGTCAAAGACTTTTCGTGCGTTTTGAGGGGGTCCATCGACTCGAAAGCTTAGAAGGTGGCCGTAGCGATTTATTTCTTTACCCTTTCCATCGTCAGAGTCCACCAGCTTCATGTATTTTTTGGCCAGGTTATGGAGAGGAAAACTCTCTAACCACAAATAATCTACCTGATAGACTTTGGGATGCTGGCTGAGATATTCTGCGACTTTCTCGGAGTTGGCGCTAACCAGGTCCATCTTGGAGCGCAGTGTCCGAAGGTCATTCAAGGCAAAAAGAGCATTCAGAGGTGCTGCCGCAGGCCCATTATCCCTGTAAGGGAGGAACTTTACATACTCAGCGAAGCTTTGTTTGAAGAGGGGATTATCGTTTTTTATCTTAGTAACGATGGGCTTGCGGCTGATTAAGGCACCTCCCATAGCCAGCCCGCTTGAGGTTATGGATTTGGTAAGAGAGTGGATAATGATGTCTGCCCCATAAGCCACAGGGCGCATCAAGGCCGGAGTAGCGCAGGTTGAATCGATGATAAATGGGATTTCCCAGGAGTGAGCCAGTTCTGAAAGAGCCTTGACATCGCAGAAAGATTGCTGGGGGTTACTCGGAGCCTCTGAGTAGAGGAAGCGGGTGTTTTCATCAATTTTTGCCTTCCACTCTTCTATGTCCTCTTGATGGTCAACCCAGCGTACTTCTATTCCCCTTTCTTTCATTTTCCTCACTGTGAAGTGCTGGAACGTACCGCCGTAGAGCTGAACAGAAGAGACAAAATTTATTTTCTCAGCTCCTTCTTTTTGCTTTACGAGAAGAGAATCTACAGCTAACATGATCGCTGACATTCCAGAAGCTGTTACCAAGCAGGAAGTATCGCAGCCAGTCTGGTAACCTTCAAGCAAGGCAAGAACCCATTCTAAATAGTATGTTGTAGGATTGGCTATCCGCGTATAGCACCAGGTTGGGATTAAATAGGCAAGAGCAGCCTCCATTTCATCAGAATCCCTGTAAGCTTGGGCAGTAGCAAGAAAAAGAGGTTCTATTACAGATCCCTGATTTTGAGATAAAGCTTCTTCTACAGTGTAGAGACCATGAACGGCTATAGTGTCAAATTTAAGTTTTTTTATCCGGGCAATATGTTTTTCTTTTTGGATTAAAAATTTTTCAGCTTCTTTGACATATTTCATTACACCTGGACCATATAAGTAATCATCAGTCATGTTTTCTCCTGTGCTTTGTTAAAATTTCCTTTATTTTTTTTTCTTAGCCTTATATTTCTTTAGGACAAAACTCAGCCTCCTGACGCCCTCGACAATTTGCTCCTCTGTGGGATAGGAAAAGTTTATCCTCATCGTGTTGTACCTGCGAAAGGCTTTAGGATAAAAAACATCACCAGGGACAAAAGCGACCTTCTCCTCAATAGCCTTGTAGAAAAGCTCTGATGTATTTATCTCCTCTGGCACTTTTATCCAGAGAAACAATCCTCCCTCAGGATTTGTCCATTCTACCCCCATATCCTTGGGGAAATTCTCTTCCATGGCTTCAAGAAAGAAATTCAGCTTTTTAGAGTAGTAATTTATAGACCTCTTGAAGTGAGCGTCCAGATCGTATTCTCGCAGGAATGCAGTGCAGATGTCCTGATTGAGCTTGGGGGTGTTGAGTATATTTGCGCCTTTAATGAAGCAGAATTTCTTTATGACCTCATGGGGACCGATGTTGAATCCGACTCTGATCCCAGGGCATAGTATTTTTGAAAACGTATAAATACCAATCACGTTCCCCTGATTTTTATCCAGGGAATATATGGAAGGAAGGTGGCTGCCCCTGTACCTCAATTCCCTGTAAGGGCTGTCTTCTATAAGAGGAATACCGTACTTTTTACTCAGTGATAAAAGAGCAAGCCTTTTCTCAAGACTTATGGTTATACCTGAAGGGTTCTGGAAATCCGGAACAACATAAATGAATTTTGGCTTTTTTCCTTTAGCTATAAAATTTTCTATCTCCGCCTCCATTCCCTCAACATCAGATCCATCTTCTTCTATATCTTTGGCTATGTATTCTGCATCTTCCATCTCAAAAGCGGCCAAGGCGCCTCCGAATGTGGGGAGGTCGATGACGATGACATCTTTAGGTTCAAGGAACAATCTTCCAACCAGGTCTAAGCCATGCTGTCCAGAGGTGGTAATCATTATATTTTCAGGTTCGATATGGATGTTATCTATCTTGAGATATTCTATTACGGACTGCATCAATTCTTTCTCTCCGGGAATAGGAGTATATTGAAGTACATGATCCCAATCTTCCTTTAGGGACTTCACCGCAGCATTCTGAATAAGGTCTAAGGGAAAAACATCACTGCTGGGTAATCCCCCGGCAAAAGAGATTATTCCGGGATCATTCAGGTACTTCAGAGTTTTTCCGATGGCATAACCCTCGAATCCTTTCATAATATTAGTGAATAATGATTTCATATCGGCCCTCTTTGATTATTTTTTTGTATATATTATCTTATTGTGATTTTTTTATGATTTTTTTATTTTATACCGCTCTGGATCGTCAAAGACATCTATTGCGTTTACTCTTGTGAGAAAGGTGGCTGAATGCACCACACCTTCGGGGATATAATACCAATCACCTTTTCTGTATATTCTTGTTTTTTCCCCTATTGTTAGAGACATCTCTCCCTCGACCACTAAGCCCCACTGGGCGCAGTGAGAATGAGGAGGAACTTTGCCGACAGGTTCTATATCAAAAAAAGCTACCTGCTTGTCCTTACTCTGAAGAAGCCAGCCTCGTACTCCCTTCAGAGGGGTATCTATCTCTGGGAGGTCTCTTAACATTTCTGGATAGGGAGTGCCTTCCCACTCTTTCATGTAATCTTTCATCTATCCTTTCCTTTCGACTTTCAAAATTGGGGACAGGCCCCATTTACATCCTGTCCCCATTTACACACAGATAATTGGGGACTGTTCTATTTTCAACATCTTTCACAGGTTTTCATGCATAATTGCGGACTGTCCTTATTTTCTATATTTTTTATAGACATTATATCAATTATTTTTCTACAAACCCTCAAGAAGGCTAAAACAAAGCGTTGATATAGCCGCCGTCCACCTGCAAAGCAACTCCAGTGATATAGCTTGCTTGTTCAGAAGCAAGGAATAGCACAGCTTGAGCTATCTCTTCGGGTGTTCCTAACCTCCCCATAGGAATATTTTTCTGTATATTCTTGTAGAAATCTTTGACCTTACCTTTCCCGCTTTCCTCAAAAGACTTCGCCAGCTCTTCCACTCTCTCTGTTTTTGTGTACCCAGGACAGATTGAGTTTACAGTAATCCCGGAGGGTGCCAGTTGATTTGAAAGGGATTTCGAGAAGCCCAAGACCCCCGCTCTTGCCGTATTGGATAGGATCAGAGAATCTATAGGTTGTTTGGCTGCAACCGAAACCATGTTAATGATCCTTCCCCACTTCTGCTTCTTCATGAAGGGGATAACTTCATAACAGAGGTTTACTGTGCTCAAAAGATTAAGCTCTAGAGCATTTCGATAGTCATCCAGAGTAAAGTCATCCGCCATGCCTGAAGGAGGTCCTCCAGCGTTCGCAACCAATATTTCAATTGTCCCCAACTCCTTTACGGTCTGTTCGACCATTTTGATCACTTGTTTCTTGTCTCTTACATCAGCCACAAATGCCCTCACAGCTCCTCCTGTTTCGGTAGCAATTTCGTCCCTGGTTTTTAAAAGCCTTTCCTTCCCTCTTGCACAGATCGCAACCCTGGCGTCTTCCCTAGAGAGTAGGAAAGCAATTGCCTTTCCCAGACCCCTGCTCGATGCTGCCACCAGGGCCACTTTATTCTTGAGGCCCAAATTCATCTTTAATCTCCTGATGTTTATATGTCGATCGGAAGAATTTATTCTCTGTAAGAAACCTGGGCAAACTTGGTCTCGTGCCCTCTTCTCATGATCTCTTTGGCATCCTTGTCGCACCTTAGGCACTTGTGATATATCACATCGCCGATAAGTTCTGCTTTTTTATTTCTCTCCTCATCAGAAAGGAAATAGGCTTCCATCGTATCATAGGGACGAGATTCGCCGTCGCTCTCATATTTAATTGTCAAATCCTTTCCCGCATCGAGGACTTTGAAGGCGCTCTCAGTCCAGTTAAACTCAGCCATACCCAAGTCCGGATTGATCCTTATATGAGCCGCGAGATAAATTTTAGGAAGTCCTGAGGCTTCAAGCTCGTCGAAACATTGGATAAAGGTTTCAGCAGTGACTGCGTTTCCGATGTTTATCTCATAGATAGGAGTGGTGCCGTCGTCGCGAAGATATTCTTTGAAAATATTGGTGAGCATCCGAAGCTGGATAGCGTTTTGGGTTGAGAGCAGCATGGATATTTTGAAGGAAAGATTAGGAATTTCTCTGGCGTAATAGCAGGCAGCCACAATAGTTGACCAGCTTGGATTAAGGAAGAAATTCGCTCCTGTAGCAAGAGCAGCTCTTGTAATCCCGTCAAGATAGATGAGATGGTTATTGTTGCCGACTTCAACCCCTCCCAGGTTACCGAAGGCTGTGCCCATGTTTTTCAGGATTATCTGACTCAACCCATTACCCACATCTTTTCTCTCGAATTTCTCGCCTGTCACTTTTTCTACCCTTGCAAACCGCTCTTCTGGAAGCGGAGTTCCTATAAGGTTGGTGGAGCAGAACTTGCTGGCACCCAGTATATTTTCGGCCATGGTCAGTGTCGAGAGTAGATCACCGCTGTAGACATAGTTTTCGGTCAGAGCCACCACTGAAATCATCTCTGTGGGGAAAAGCACGCCTCTGTTTTCTGCTATTCTCTTTATACAATTAAAGGTGGGGCTGGCTCCCTGAAACCCAGAAACCTGGGCAGTACAGATTCCAGGCTTGGTTACAGCAATCCCGTTCTTTTCTACGAAGTCCTCAACTTTAGCAAAATTTTTTGTATATCCTTCGGCTTTTTCCAGCATTTCTCCAAATTCTTTTTCTCCAGCGATTCTTTTCCTGGTTTCGTAATCCCTCATAGACTCTATCTTTTCGGAAATCTCTTTTGCTCCTCCGTATGAATCTAATAAGGCATCCATGGCTTTGAGATCCTTATCGCTTAAAAGTTTGAAGTGCATACTCTTCCTCCTTTTTTATCGCTTTTTTCTCTTAAGTTCACGTCTTTATTTTTGTTTATTTCTTAGAGCTTTTCCTGGAGAGACGGGATTAAATGTCATTGCTTCGCCCTTTCAGGGCCCGCAATGACAAATGTAACTTCGCTCCTCGCAAAGACAATGGTAATTGTAAATGTACCTTGTTTTATCCCGTCACTTTGGGCTAAAGACATTTGTTAAGGTCTCCCCTGTTTGTTCATTAGGTTTATTTTGCAAGATTGCGGTGAATGGTCAGCATGTCTGTGAGGATAGAATAGCCAGTCTCAATTTTTCCAGCTCCGGGTCCTTGAATGGTTACTTTTCCCAGCAAATCCAGGTCAAAGGTTAAAGCGTTGTTGGCACCCATTACCCCAGCCAGAGGGTCGGAGAGAGGGAGTTTTTGAGGGGAGATGCTGGCTCGAATCTGTCCATTTTCTTTTTTGGTCGAGGCGATTAGTTTATACCTGCATCCCTCTCCTTTCGCTGCCAGGATTTCCTGTTTGGAGAGGGAAGTAATACCCTCCCTTTGTGCCTCAGATGGCTTGATGTTCCCTTCAAGAAAGACGTTGGAGAGGATAAGAATTTTAGCCAGGGCATCGTAACCTTCCACGTCTGCTGTTGGATCCGCTTCAGCGTAACCTAATTTTTGGGCTAGTCCGAGGGCGTTTTCATAGTCCATGTTCTCTATCTCCATTTTGGAGAGGATAAAGTTGGTTGTCCCGTTAAGTATCCCGTTTATCTCTTTGATCTTATTTCCGGCCAGGCCATTCTCGAATAGACTGAACACGGGTGTCCCGCTCATTACAGTTCCCTCAATCCTGAAAAAAAGTTTGTTCTCTTGAGCCAATCTTTTTAATTCCCTGTAGTTAAGGGCGGCAGGTCCCTTATTGGATGTGACCACGTGTTTTCCCGTTTGAAAGGCTTTTTTGATATAGCTTGTTGCCGGTTCTGCTGTCTTGATATCCGTGTATGTCAGTTCAGCAATGATATTGGCATCACATTTTTCGATCATTTCCAGAGGATCCATTTGTCGAGCTTCGTTGGGTTTTCCCTCAAGATACCCGTCAATTTTCTTCCCTTGTTCTAAAAGGTGAAGAATTTTCTCTACCTCTATTCCCTCTGGAATGAGAAGAGAACCCTTCAGTTTGTCGTTGATGGCTACAACTTTAACTTCAAAACCAAGTCTTTCCTTCAAATATTCTCTTTTTTTTACAAGGATTTCCAGAAAACCCTGCCCTACTGTACCGCAGCCAATAAGACCTATTTTATATTCCATTATTTTCTCCTCCTCATCATAGAATGCTTCCTTTATGATTTAGGAACCAGTTTATTAGCATAAGAATTTAGCATGGAATAAGAACACCCAAGTAAAAGAAAGTTATTTGATAAAAGAATATAACATATTCATTTTAGAATTTGTAGCGGTTTGGAGAGAAAAAGGGTAGGGAAAATCAGCTTTCACTACCCTTTTTTTAATTTCAAGAAAAATTAGTTGTTTACTTCTTAACCTGCTCTTCTATCCAATCTGTCGTGATACTCTTGGGTCTTTCGATGGCCAACCCAAGGGCTCTGTCCCAAATCAGCGAGGCAAGAACGCCGATGGCCCGGGATGCTCCGAAGAACACTGTGTAGAAATCATACTCTGTGACTCCATAGTGAAGGAGGAGGCAGCCAGAGTGGGCATCGACATTGGGCCATGGATTTTTTGCTTTGCCGTGTTCCTTTAGAATATCAGGGGCAACTTCGTAGATGGCGCTGACAACTTTGAAGATTTCATCATCGGGAAGGTGTTTAAGGGCGAATTCTCGCTGAGCCATGTATCTGGGGTCTGTTTGACGGAGAACCGCATGTCCGTATCCTGGAATGACTTTTCCTGCATTCAGGGTGTCCCAGAGATATTTCACCAGTTGTTCTTTGTCCGGAACTCCTCCTAAGTCTTCCTTCACTTCCATGATCCAGCGGAGAACTTCCTGGTTAGCCAGTCCATGAAGAGGTCCGGCTAGTCCATTCATGCCTGCGGAAAGGGAGTAGTAAGCATCAGAAAGGGTAGATCCAACAAGGTGTGTGGTATGAGCAGAGACATTCCCGCCTTCATGGTCGCTGTGAATAACGAGGTAAAGGCGCATGAGTTCCTTGAATTTTTCGTCCTGGATTCCGATCATGTGAGCAAAATTTCCACCCCAGTCAAGATTGGGATCAGGAGGAATATGCTCATCGTTCTTGTAGGTTTTGCGGTAAATGTAAGAGGCAATAAGGGGGAGTTTGGCCAGAAGGTTCATTGCATCTTCGTACATGGGATCCCAGTATTCCATCTTGGTTAACCCTTCTCTGTATTTTTCAGCGAAGATGGACTCTTTCTGGAGGGCAAGAATCCCCTGTGAAAACTGGGTCATCGGGTGGGTATCTTTGGGGATGGTTTTGAGAATATCGACAAGATAATCAGGAAGGTGACTGCGTTGGCGCCATTCTTCGGTGATTTCCTTGACATCATCATCAGTTGGCAATTCGCCGGTAAGAAGGAGATAGAATATTCCTTCGGGAAGAGGTTCTTCACCGCCCGGAGCCTTTGGCAATTTTTCTCGAAGCTCGGGGATGTTGAAGCCGCGAAAGCGGATACCTTCAACGGGGTCAAGAGCCGATGTTTCGGTGACCATGCATTTTACTCCGCGCATTCCGCCGTAGGCCTGAGCCACTGTAACTTCTGATATCTTTGTATCACCGTGCTCTTTGATCATCGTTTTAACTTTTTCGCGCATGGGTTCCAGCGTTGAAGCAAACTTTTCTTTTAATGAAGACATTGAGACAACCTCCTTGTGATGTTTGAAGACATTATTTCCTTAAGTGAGAAAAGAAGTAAGAATATATCATTGTCTGCCTGCACTGTCAATTTTTTTGGATTAATTACGAAAACTTTTTTTATTTAACCTGATTTGCCGGACAGTCTTGACTGTTTGCGATGAATCAAATATTTGACTTTTGTCTTTTGAAATAGTTTATTATTGAGGATAAAGAATTTTCCGAAATCTTGTTAGGAGAAAGACATGGAAATCATACTGTTTTTTCTTATCGCCTTTGGCGTTCTTCTGGTTTTTGTTATAGGAATCTATAACAGGTTAATTACCCTGAGAAATCGGAGTGATAATGCCTGGGCTCAGGTGGATGTTCAGCTAAGACGAAGATATGACCTTATTCCGAACCTGGTGGAGACAGTTAAGGGCTATGCCAAACATGAAGCATCGGTCTTCGAGAAGGTCACTGAAGCGCGCTCCAAAGCCATAAATGCAGGAACGGTTAAAGAACAAGGACAGGCCGAGAATATGTTGACTGGTGCTTTGAAGTCTCTTTTTGCTGTAGTTGAAAATTATCCTGATCTAAAGGCAAACCAGAATTTTCTGATGCTCCAGGAAGAACTGGCAGGAACAGAAGGGAAAATCGCCTATGCGAGACAATTCTATAATGATACTGTGATGAAATTTAACCTCAGACAGCAGGTTTTCCCTTCCAACATTATCGCCAATATGTTTAATTTCAAAGAGAAAGAGTACTTCGAGATTGAAGAAGAAGAAGCCAGAGAACCTGTCAAGGTGAAGTTTTAGTCCAGGTATTATGCTTTGGGCCAAAGTGAAGGGGTTTTATGTCATTGCGAGGCGTGGAACGCCGAAGCAATCCCCTAAAAATATAAATAGAGTTCCAAATGTATGAACAGATAGCCAGCAACAAGAGAAAGTCTTTTTTTCTCATCTTGTTTTTCCTCTGTCTCATTTTTGCTCTAGCCTGGATTTTTGGAGAGCTGACCGATATGGGTCCTTATGGTTTGGTCTTGGCTGCCGTCCTGGCTATTGCCCTGACCTTTGGCAGCTATTATTCGAGCGATAAAATCGTGCTGGCGATAAGCAAGGCTAAACCAGTAGAAAAGAAGGATTACCCGCATCTCTATAATGTGGTGGAGGGATTGGCTATTGCCGCAGGATTGCCCAAGCCGCGCTGTTACATCATCGATGACACGGCTCCCAATGCTTTTGCTTCGGGTCGTAATCCAAAAAACTCTGTTATCGTGGTCACCAAAGGTTTGCTCCAAAAGCTGAACCGTGTAGAACTGGAGGGTGTGATTGCCCATGAGATGTCACATATAAAGAATTATGATATTCTTGTTCAGACGCTGGCCGTAGTCATGGTTGGGATTGTCGCTCTCCTCAGCGATTGGATCCTCAGGACCTTTCTCTGGGGAGGAAGAAGAAGAAGGAGCAACAGAGGAGGCGGGAACGCTGCGGCAATCATTATTGTGGTGGGGCTAGTGCTTGCTGTGCTTTCTCCTCTTATTTCCCAGCTTATCCGGCTGGCTGTTTCGCGCAAAAGAGAATTCCTGGCAGATGCGGATGGGGCTCTCCTCACCCGCTACCCTCCTGGTCTGGCTTCTGCTCTAAAGAAGTTGGCTTCAGATAAGGAGCCTTTGGAGGCTGCCAACAAAGCGACCGCTCATCTTTATATAGTGAACCCGCTCAAGGATATAAAGGGTGCAGTTAATAAATTGTTCAGCACGCACCCGCCCGTCGAAGAAAGGGTAGCCGCTTTGGAGAAGATGTAGCAATATACCCGTGTTCAATATTCTTTTATATTTTCAGTATTTACATTAATTATTTTTTTGAACAAGGGAGGATGTATCCTAGCTAAGAAGCAGGAACTGAAAGCTATTGAAAGTGCGAGGCTTTAATATTATAATTGTGATCCTGCTGGTGGGGTCGTAGTTCAGATGGATAGAACGCTGGCCTGTCACGCCAGAGGTCGCGAGTTCAAGTCTCGTCGGCCCCGCCACTCTTTATCCCCATTGACCATTGACAAAGCTTTTTTATCTAAATTATAATCTAACCCTGAGAGACGGGGGCGAATTGGTTTCGACGGAGATAATGAGGCAGATGTAGCATGTCGAGATTCCACCCACCTCGTAAAAAGGTGGAAAAAAACTAAGTGCAGAATCTCTGCCTGTTGCTGCCTAAAGACTAGGCATGCCGTTTCTCTAGTTCTTTCCTGCGGTGCTTGAGAAGCGTCGACTAGCAGGATAGCAACCCAGGTTAGTCCTGAGCCTGGCAAGTGAAGCTCGATCGGGTCTGGTTCCGTTGTGTTCCTCCTCTTCGGACACTTCAGAACGAGATTGCAGAAGAGGATAAGCATGTAGAAGCTATCTGCTGAATGTCTTCGGACGCGGGTTCGATTCCCGCCGCCTCCAAAATAAATCTACCGAAAAGATAATACTTGAATAAAAAATTGGTTAACCGAAAGAAGAGAAGTGCATTATTGGCAGGAATTATTCTCTTTTTTCTTCTTTCTGGTGTTTTCTTTTCTCAAGCTCAACCTTTCATAAAGTTATCCGTCAAGGATTATCCCACTCTCAGCCGGGTCATCATCGATTCATCCTCTCCCTTATCTTTCGACATCGAGAAAAGCTCATCCTTATTGATGGTTAATATAAGAACAGACGTGCCTTTTCAGATTCAGAGGGGAGCCTTTGAAAGTCGTATCATCAAGTCTTTCGGCTGGTCAAAAGGAAAAGATTTTTATATTCTGGCCATCAGGACCAAGGTCAGAAACTTTAGCTATGATTATTTTGCTCTCAGCGATCCACCGAAATTGGTTATTGATTTCACCCAGATTGATGAAGAGAAGAGTGAGACACCGGACAGTTTAAAGGAAAAAGAGGCATTAAGAGAAAGAATCCCTCAGCCATCAACAGCCTCACCTTCCTCGAGGACAGGAACAGCTTCATCTTCTCTCCAAGGATTGAAAACTATTGTTATCGACCCTGGACACGGCGGCTTGGAGCCTGGAGCCAGAGGTAGATTCGGCACGTTAGAGAAAAATATCGCCCTTGAAATCGGTCTCAAACTAAAAGCCGTTATTGAGCGGAATTTCCCTTCCCGAGTTGTCCTCACAAGAGATAAAGATCTGGATGTTTCCCTTGAGAATAGAGCTGCTTTAGCTAACAACAATAAGGCTGATTTTTTTATCAGTATTCATGCTAACAGCTCATTTCGCCAAGATGCTCGCGGGTCAGAAACGTATTTCCTCAGCAGGGATGCTACAGATGAGGAGGCAAGAAAATTGGCTTTCCTGGAAAATAATCCTGCTGAATTTGTAGAAGGAATTACCGGAGAAAGTAAAGATGAAATACAGATGATCTTATGGGATATGGCTCAGTCAGCCTACCTTAAACAGAGCAGCCTGCTCGCCGAAAGCATCCAGAATGAGCTCAATTTACTGCTTAGAACTTCAAATAGAGGGGTCAAGCAGGCTCCTTTTACAGTATTGGCAGGGGTGGCTTGTCCTGCTGTATTAGTAGAAGTGGCTTTCATCTCCAATCCTCGGGAAGAAAGAAGTTTGACAAGGGAAGGATTTCAGGTCAATGTCGCCCAGGCAATCTATCGAGGTCTGGTGAATTATATCGAGCTTTATTCTCAAAAATGAAGTGAAGACATGAACGCGAAAAGATTAGCGCTTCTTGTGGTCCTTCTAACGATATTGGGCATCCTCGTTGTAATTTTTTTTAGAAGCGACGTGATGGAAAAGATAAAGCCACCTGCCGAAGCCCCGCCTCCTGTGCTTGAACCATCACCCCCAGGACCTGTTCAAACAAGAAAGATTGTTCTTTTTTTCCTCTCAGAGGCGGATACATTACTGCATCCTGAAGAAAGAGAGATTACCGCCAGTTCATCCATCGTACGCCAGGCCAAGCAGGCCGTTGAGGAACTCATAAAAGGCTCCAAGAAGGGCTACATCTCACCTTTTCCTCCAGAGACGAAACTGAGAGAGCTTTTTTTGACAAGAGATGGGGTGGCGTATGTGGATTTTTCAGAAGAGATTGTGGAGAAACATCTCTCCGGCTCATCGGCTGAAATTTCAACAATTTTTTCGGTAGTGAACTCCCTTGCCTATAATTTTAAAACTATTAAAAAGGTCTTCATTTTGATCGAAGGCCAGGAAAGGGAAACTCTGGGAGGCCACATAAACCTGAGCCGGCCCTTTCTGCCTCTGTATGATTTAATCGCCAATTAGCTTTGCCTCATTTGAATCCTTAAAAGAGAGTGCTTTCCTTATGGAAAAAATGGCAAAAGTTGCTATTGTTGGCTTTCCTAATGTGGGGAAATCTACCTTATTCAACCGTCTTCTAAAAGAGAAAAGGTCGCTTGTCCATTCTCTGCCTGGCATGACTCGGGATCAAGTCTCTGCCCTTTGCAGCTTAAAGGGGAAGGAGTTTTTTCTGGTTGATACAGGCGGATTTTTTGATTTCCAGGAGGATTTCCTTTCATCCAAAATCAAAAAAAAGGCGAGGGAAGCAGCCGAGAGCTCAGACGTTCTTCTCTTTGTGCTGGACGGGAAAAGGGACCTTTTGCCAGCTGAAGAGGAACTTTATTTTTCTTTGAAAAAATTGAATAAGCCAATTTTTGTGGTTGTCAATAAGATAGACTCTTCTTCAGAGGAAGTAAAGCTCGGTGATTATTATAGATTAGGTGAAGAGAAAGTTTTGGCCGTTTCAGCCGAGCACAAAAGGAATTTGGAGCATCTCGAGTCATCTCTAATCACCGCTCTCCCTGCTCTCGCGCCTGATAAGGAGGAAACAAAGGCTCTTAAAATAGCCATAGTCGGCCGCATCAATGTAGGAAAATCATCAATTGTGAATCGCCTCTGCGGGGAAGAGAGATTAATCGTGAGTGAAATACCCGGAACAACCAGGGATAGTATTGACACTCTGATATTAAGGAATAAGAAAGCTTTTTGCCTGGTTGATACAGCTGGGATTCGGAAATTGAGCCGTACCCGAGATAAAAGAGAAAAAGCAAGCATCATAAAGGCAAAGAAAGATATCACCCGGGCAGATGTTATTTGTTTGATCATGGATGCACAGGAATTTCCTACACGTCAAGATGCGGCAGTCGCTCATTTGTCTCATAAATCAGGAAAGCCCTTGTTGATAGCTTTGAATAAATGGGATTTAATCCAGAAAAATACTAACACTTCTAAAGATTTTAAACAGAAGGTTTATGAAAAGCTGGATTTTGTCAATTATGCTCCTCTACTCTTTATCTCCGCTTTATCCGGGAAGAGAGTCATAAAAATTATCGATATTGCAGAACAGGTCTATGCTAACGGGTATAAAAGAATAGAAACATCTCGATTGAATAATTTTCTATCCTGGGTAAACGAAAATCATCCTCCTCTTTCAAAAAACAAGAAAAGAATGAAGATAAAGTATATGACTCAAAAGGGAATTCTCCCCCCGACTTTTTTCCTGTTTACTCACTCACGAGTTCCCCTTGCTCCTGCTTATGAGAGGTTTTTCATCCGTCTTCTGCAGGAAAAGTTTGATTTCTGGGGGACGCCCATAAGATTGTTCCTGAGAAAGAGCTAAGAATAGGCTGTTTTTTGCTTTTCTTGACTTTATTGGTCAATTCTATTATAAATTTATAGGCGATAATATAATGGACTCAAGGAGAATGGAGGTTACGATGCGACAAAGATTATTAAACACCATCCCCCTGATTTTTCTGGTTTTGGCCATAATTTTTGCTTCTTCAGGCTGTGGGAAATTCATCGGCAACTTAAGAGCCAATTATTATTTTGCCCAGGCTAACAAGTATTTTGCTGAGGCTCAATACCGCAATGCAATTGAACAATATGAAATAGCCTTGGTCCATAATCCTAATCTGGTTGAAGCCTATCAATATCTCGGTGAAAGCTACAAAAATCTTTACAGGGGACCTGCTGTGGATACTCCAGAGAATAAGGAGAGGGCCGATAAAGCTTTACAAGCTTTAAGAAGGGCATACGAAATCGATCCTTACGACAAGGATGTTATTTATTCCTTGGGCGATATGTATGACAGGTTGAGGAATTTTGAAGAGGCTGAAAAGCTGTACTTGAGAATACTTGAATTGGAACCGACCAACATGGAGAACTATTATGTTGTGGCTGGATTCTATAAGAAATATGTGCCGGTAAGAGCCAGTAGCGAAACAAGCGAGCAGGCGGGCGGAGAAACAGAAGAGGGAGAAGAAGGAAAGACACCTTTTCAGAAAGCAGAAGAAATGTATCTTCGAAGGATCGAGCTTGATCCTGAAAATCCTGAGGGCTATGCCTATGCAGCTCAATTTTATGATGAGTTACAGCCTCCTGATTTCGACAAGGCCTATAAATTTCACATATGCCGGACAAGATTAGAGCCTGATGATGCTATTCCTTGGTACGCTATCGGAGTGAATCGTTTTTGGAAGGCTCATCGTCTTCAGGCTCAGCTATCGAAGGAAGAGAGAATAGCGCACGCAGAGGAAGCTATAAAGGCTTTACAGAAGGCCATTGAAATAGATCCCTCTTATTCTTTTTCCTATTCTTACATGGAAATCGTTTACAGAAATATTTATGCAGCAGTATATCCCGAGAGAAAAAGTAGGTACAATGATGAAGCCAATATGTGGCATGAG
>CAYUXD010000006.1:0-23187 GCA_964448655.1 uncultured Eubacteriales bacterium | reverse complement strand
AGTATTACCCGAACTACAGTGAAATGGGGAATTCCCGTGCCGGACGATCCTGACCATACTATTTATGTCTGGTTTGACGCGCTCCACAACTACCTGACAGGCATCGGGTATGATTGGAATATGGAGCTCTTCAAAAAATTCTGGCCGGCAACAGTCCATCTCATCGGCAAAGATATCCTCAGATTCCATGCAATTTTCTGGCCTGCTTTTCTTATGGCAGCAGAGTTCCCCCTCCCGCAAACTGTGTTCGGCCATGGTTGGTGGCTCAAAGACAAGACAAAAATGTCCAAATCCAAAGGCAATGTCCTTGATCCCTATTTGATCTTAGATACATTTGGCCCTGACCCGTTGCGTTACTTTCTGCTTCGAGAAATTCCTATAGGTCTTGATGGAAACTTCTCCCACGAAGGCTTTGTCCACAGAGTTAATTCTGACCTGGCAAATGATCTGGGAAACCTCGTTCAACGGACCCTGACCATGATCCAGAATTACTTTAACGGAAAAATCGAAGAAACAGATAAAGAGGAGAAAATTGACAAAGAAACCCGTCTGGAGTTTGACAGCCTTAAAAAGAAAGTGCTCAAGTTCTCCGAGGATTATGCCTTGAGCAAAGCACTGGAGGAAATCTGGGCTTATATCAGCACGGTTAACAAATATCTGGCAGTTAACGAACCCTGGAAATTGGCAAAGGATCAATCCAAGAGAAAAAGGCTGGGAAGAATTCTCTACCAGGCGGCAGCAGCTCTCAGGGGTATAAGCTATCTTATCTTTCCTGTTATGCCTGAATCATCAGAAAAAATCTGGGATTTTCTCGGAGAAGAAAAATCTATCCAGGAAGAATCATTCTCAGAATTTAAATTTGAAGACTTGAAGCTGGGCCAAAAAATCAAAAAGCCCAAACCGCTTTTCCCGAGAATTGCATTGAAAGATTTCTTAAAGGAAGAGGAAACAAAGCCTTCTCCAGCAAGAAAGGAGGAAAAAATGGAACACATAACTTTTGATGAATTCAAAAGAATGGATTTCAGAGTTGGTGAAGTTCTCAAAGCAGAAAAAGTGGAAGGCACCGCTAAGCTCATCAAGCTTGAAGTCGACATCGGAACCGAAAAAAGGACGATGGTGGCGGGTGTCGCAGATGTCTACACCGCTGAGGAACTGGTGGGAAAAAAGTTAATTGTCATTGTTAACCTGAAACCTGCTGTTATTCGGGGGATAGAATCCCAAGGCATGCTCTTGGCGGCAGAAGTAGAAGGGAAAGCTACCATACCTTTCTTTGATAAGGATGTCCTCACAGGCGCCAAAGTCAGATAATCAAAAATGGGTTCAGAAGAGCTACCAGGACGAGACCTGGCTAAGATAGGACATCCTTTCATCAAAACAAGCCTAAAAACTCTAAAAAATGTGGCAGAAGAGGGAAAAACAAAAATCTATTTCACCCATTTAAACCATTCTAATTTAGCCCTTGGTCCAGAAGGGGAAGCCAGGAAAGAGGTCGAAGAAAAAGGCTTCGGGATTGCCTCAAAAGGGATGGAATTCTTTCTCTAAATTCAGGTTATCATTCAAGATATTTTCCGAGGATTGAGCGAGGCACAACTCCCTCTCTTAGAATTACTGGCTTCGCAGATGTGAGGTCGATCACAGTGGAGGGCAAAGCTCCTCTTGTTTCCCCTCCATCAACGATAAGATCAACTAATCCGAAAAAAGAATCCCTGATTATCTCAGGATTTGCAATTTCCTTTTCTCCTGAAATATTAGCGCTTGTGGCTGTTATGGGAAAAGCAGTCTCGTCCAGCAATTCTCTGATCCAGGAAAGCGCTGGCAGACGGACACCTATAGAATCTCTGGGACCAAGCAGACCTGTTGGCAACGTTGAAGAGGCTTTTAAGACCAAGGTTAGCGGTCCCGGCCAGAACTCACCGGCCATTTTCCAGAAAAGGGATGGGATGTCCTTCGCAATTTCTCGGGCCATATTGATATCAGAGATTATTAATGAGATAGGCTTTGATGGCTCTCTCTTTTTTAGATGATAAATTCTCTGGATGGCTTTTTCAGAAAAACAGCTTGCACCCAGGCCATAAAAAGTATCTGTAGGGTAGGCAATTATGCCTTCTTCTTGCAGAACTTTAGCAACTATTTTAATTTTATCAAACTCAACAAGTGCCGGGTCTATCTTTATGATTCTTGTTTTAATTGCCATCTCTAGATCCATAGTAAATAGTAAAAGGTAAGGAATAAAAAGTAAAACGAAATTCTTAAAGCATGGGCAGGAATTTGATAAATAAAATTCACACTCCTGATATTGTAGGGGTTTGATTTATCAAACCCACATTATGGCTTGACTATAATCGTTATCTGATTTATAAACATTTATTTAATAAAGAAAATATACAGAAGAGGACAGTTGACCTTTTTTAGACACAACCAGCGCCTTACGTCCTTCTAATATCTAACTTGGCATAATTTTTGCATAAGGATTGTATAGAGGAGAAACGAAATGAAAAAAAGCTTGATTCTTTTTTTGGCACTAATTTTTTTGGCTCCGAGTCTTGCCTTTTCTGGTATTTTTACTTTTAAGGCAGGATTATTTATCCCCCGGGCTCAAAGCGACCTCTGGACAACAGAGTTTGAAAACATGACCTTCAACAAGACGCACTATAACACAACAAACTTCGGTTTTGCCTACGAATACTTCCTCACTAGGGAAGTTAGTGTAGTGCTCGGCATTGATAGCTACTCGAAGAATAAAGTCGGAACCTACGTAGATTATGTTGGCATCGAGCTTGTCGATGGAGATTTTGCCTTCCCGACTGATTATTATGAAGATTTTTTCCCTGCACATGTTTTTAATATCTCTATAACTCCCATCCAGCTTTCTGCAAAGTTTACACCCACCGGAAGAAAAGGAAAATTTATTCCCTACGTAGGGGGTGGAGTAGGGCTATATCTCTGGAACGTAAGACTTACCGGTGATCTGGTCGATTTTGATGATGTCTGGGTTTATGTACCCGATGGTATTGATATATACCCCATTAAAACAGTTGATGCCTGGGAAAGTAATAGAATCTCATTCGGGTATCACGCTTTTTGCGGAGTTATGGTGCCCTTCACTAAAAGAATGACTTTTGAAGTGGAATTCAAGTATAACGTTGCAAAAGGAAACTTTAGGACTGACCCAGAGCGAATAGCCTTTGAGGGTTTTGAACCTTTTGACCTCAGCGCGTACCAGATTTCTTTGGGGCTGAATTACTGGTTCTAATATCGATCGTAGGAGATGATTTCATCCAGGCTTTTTCTTCCCCGAAATGCGGGGATTTCCTCAGGATAGCCTAAAGGCGTTAAAGCCAGGACTTTCACCTCTTCAGGAACATTCAGGATTGCTTTGACCTCTTCCTCCTCAAAAGAACCTATCCAGCACGTCCCAAGCCCCTCTTCTTGGGCCTGGAGGATGAGATGCTCTAAAGCTATCGTGACATCTACAGACCAAGATTTCATGTAGCGGCCCATACGAGCATAACACTTATCAGGAAAACCGCATCCAACGATGATAATCGGTGCCTCGGCCATAAAAAACTGTCCTGCAGAGGCTCGAGCCAGCTTTTCCTTTAATGCTTTGTCCTTGACTATGATGAACTTCCAGGGCTGAAAATTTTTCCCAGAAGGGGCAAGACGAGCAGCCTCAAGCACGCGCAAAAGAGCCTCTTCAGGAATGGGATCTTGTTTATATTTCCTTACGCTTCGTCTTTTCTGAATAGCTTCCAAAACTTTCATTTCTCCTCCATCTTTTGACCTTGCTCTTTTGGCCTGTATTTATCTATAAGCAATAAATACTTTCTGGCCTCAGCCTTATTGTATCTTTTCTCAAAACCATTAGCCAGTACCTGACACTTCTTCACTATCTCCTGCCTGACAAGCATCTCTTGATGAGCCGTTAAATCGAGATGCAGCGTCTTCTCCAAAGCTTTGACCCTGAACCTGTCCATGCCCCAGTATTTTCGTGACAGCTGGTCAGGGTGCCCTCCATGTTTGATGATCAAGGATTTGGGCAGAAAATAAACAGGGTATTTGAGGGCAAGCCGAATGCCAAAATCATAATCTTCGCAGGCCAACAATTCCTCATCAAATTTTCCTGTTTCCTCAAAAACCTCTCTCCTGAATAGAGCAGAAGAAAGGCTTATAAGACAGAGGGGCAGCACCCGATCAAAGATCCAGCCTGAATACTTCCTATGCTTTTTCTTAGGATTAACAAAGACTCCGCGCCTCATCCATATCTCCTCGGTGTAACAAACCTTTGCCTTGGGAAAAGCATTCATAAAACTCATCTGGATGCTGATCTTCTCTTTTTTCCAGAGGTCGTCCGAATCTAAAAAAGAGATATAATCTCCTTGGGCAAGATCAAGCCCCAGGTTCCGGGCTGCACTCACTCCTTTATGCTCCTGGAAGTGGTATTTCATCTTATTCCCGAAAGACTTTACAATTTCTTTTGTATTATCCGTAGAGCCGTCATCAATCACCAAAAACTGTAATGAACTAGAGCTGTTCCGAACGAAATAATCCTGATTCAACACAGACTGAATGGCCGCATCAAGAAAAGAGGCTCGGTTGTATGTCGGAATAATTACACTAATCATTGCCAGGAAGGCTCTGTTCAGGGACTTCTTGAGATAGTGACTTTGTCACTTTTATCAAAAGGAATCTTTATACGTCCCCACGCGGTCCTCACCTCAATATCCCCGAAGAAACGGCAAAGAGCTAACGGTTGGCGAAGTTCGGTGTAGACCTCTTTTCCGACTTCAAAGAAACTCAGGAGGAAAGGAATTGAAAAAACTCTTATTTCTCCGCTTTCAATATTTTTATCTCCGCTTATAATCCCCTCGTCAACGGATTTCCCTGCCAGATGAAACCCATAACTTATCCTGTCTACCAGGAGCTCAAAGGCGTTACTGTTTTTAAAGCTCATCTTGAAGCTTATATCCGCTCCCCCGATCGTCATTTCCTTCACCTGAAGAGTAAGGAATTCAATCTCAGGTTTTTTGAAGATCGGGAACTCTCCGGAAAAGGCAAAAGGAAGCCTCCCCTTCTCCCTCCGGCCATCCGAAAAGGTCACCGCACCTGTCAAATAACATTGGGCTTTATCTTCTTTTTCTATTCCCTCTACGACACGAAAAAGATGCGCATAGGTGATTTTTAGCGGAAAAGAAAGAAGTGTTTTTCCCCTTGCCTCGATGCGTATGTATTCCTCTAAGGGAGTTGATAAGCGGAAGTATTCCTTCTGATTGACAACAAAGCGGTAATCATAACTGGAAAGATAATAAGGCGAAGAGGAAGAGTTCGATATGTTTACATAAAAAATAAGGAAAAGTCCAGAGACGTTTAAATCCTTAATCTTTTTCTCTTCAAGAGATATACTAAGGTCTTCTCTCAAAGACACAGGCAAGGCTGAACTGGAAAGAGCCCAGAGAAAAAGCAGGAAGAAACACAGTGTTTTTCTCAATTTTTTCACCTGATATTTTTTGAGTCCTTAAGCATACACTATTGATTTGGGGAGAACAAGGTTTCAACTTTTTTCGAAAAATGTTTGAATCTAAGGCGAAACTGTTTTTATAATAGTACAAACAAAAAAAAAGAAAACGCGCCAATGGAAAATTTAGAATCTGAATACTTGATGAAACCGATAATGTGAGGTAAAAAGTTATGAAGAAATTGCAAGCTGAATTTCGAGAAAAAGAATTTTTAATTCATCATTTTCGAGGTGAAGTCTATGCAGTCGGAGGCTACGTACGCGACCTCATCAGAGGAATACCATCTGAGGATGTGGATATTCTTATTATTCATCATAGCGTTGAAGATATCATAAAAAAAATCCAGCCTTACGGAAAAGTTGATCTTGTTGGAAAAAGCTTTGGTATCATTAAATTCACTATAAACAAAAAAACCTACGATTTAGCCTTGCCCAGGAAAGAGGTTCCAAGAGGAACAGCAGTCAAAAAACATAAAGATTTTGTAATCTCTGCAGATCCAAATCTACCCATCGAGAAAGACCTTGAAAGAAGAGATTTTCGATGCAACAGCATTGCTTTAAGGCTGGTTGACAACAAGCTTATCGATCCTTTTCGTGGAGCAAACGATATAGAAGCAAAAAAAATAAGGCTATCAAATCCCGGGGCATTCCCTGATGATCCTCTGCGGGTTCTTAGAGTAGCACGATTTGCCTCAGTCCTCGAGTTTACGGTTGATCCTAAAATTTATGAAATCTCCAAAGAAATAGATTTATCAGGTTTAAGTGTAGAGAGGGTGAACGAGGAGATTTTTAAGATTCTCCTTTTTTCTCCTCTTCCTTCAGTCGGTCTCGAAGAGTTATTCAAGCTCGGGGCCATACGCCAGCTCTTCCAGGAACTCTACAACCTGACCCTATCTATCCAGGATCCCCTTTTCCATCCAGAGAAAGATAAGTATGGCAATCACACTGTCTGGTATCACACCAAGCTCGCAGTAGACCAGGCAAAAAGGCTATCCGATCTTGCGCAGCTTTCTCAAGAGAAAAAACTGGCCCTGCTGCTGGCTTCCCTATATCATGATGTAGGAAAACCATCTACAGCCCTGTGGGAGTTCAAGAAAGGAAGGATGGTCATCACCAACAACGGCCACGATGTGCTCAGTGAGAAGATCGCCAAAAAAATTCTTAGCCGGTTCAGAATTTTTTCCTGGAATGGCTATAAGCTGAGAAAAACAATCCTTTCCCTGATTAGATGTCACCATCGGGCCTCAGAGCTATGGCAGAACAGGGAAGTTGTGACCAAAAAGGCCTTCAACCGCCTGGCGGCGGATATAAACGGTGAAATCAAGCTCCTGGTTTACCTTGATGCAGCTGACCGCGCCGGAAGGAAAGAAAAACCGATTACTGAGTTGGATGAGGAAGCCCGATGGCTTCTTCGAAAATTCAAGGAGCTCAACGTAACCAAAGAGACTATTAAACCTTTAATTATGGGCAGAGACCTGATAAAAATGGCGGTCGCTCCCGGCCCCTTGATGGGAAAAATTCTTAAAAAACTCTATGAGCTCCAGCTCGATAATGAGTTTGAGACGAAAAAAGAAGGTCTGCAGATTGCTAAAAAAATCATCGAGAAGGAGCTCGGATGAAAATTCTTGTGGCTGGTGGAGCCGGATATATTGGATCTCATACAGCCAAAGAGCTCATCAAAGAAGGATTTGAAGTCGTTGTTTTCGATAATTTTTCTACAGGCAAAAAAGAGCTTCTTGTTGGAGGAGAGCTTTTTGAGGGCGATCTCATGGATAAAGATACCACCAAAAAAGCCTTCGGGGGAAAAAATATCGAAGCTGTTCTTCACTTTGCTTCCCTCATCCAGGTGGGAGAGTCTTATGCAGACCCCCGAAAATACTACACCCACAACCTCATAACCAGCCTGAACCTCCTGGATGCTATGCTGGAAGCGGGAGTTAAATACTTCGTTTTTTCTTCAAGCGCTGCTGTTTATGGTGAGCCTCTCCAAAATCCCATACCAGAATCTCATCCCTTAAATCCTTTTAATCCTTATGGGCAGACAAAGTTCTTTGTGGAGAAGGTTATTCAAGACTACGCCAGGGCATACGGATTAAAATTTATATCCCTTCGTTATTTCAATGCTGCGGGAGCAGACCCAGAAGGGCACTTGGGCGAGCTGCACGACCCTGAAACGCATCTTATTCCCAACATCCTCCTTTTTCTCCTGGGAAAAAAGAAGAAATTTGAAATTTTTGGAAGGGATTTCCCCACCAAAGATGGAACCGCAGTCAGAGATTATATCCATGTCACAGATCTGGCAAAAGCTCATGTGCTTTCTCTCAAAACACTCCTGAAATCTTCTCAGAGTGATTTTATAAATCTGGGTACAAACAAAGGTTATTCTGTTTTAGAGATCATAAATAAAACAGAAGAAATCACAGGAGAAAAAGTTCTCTACACAGAAAGCCCTAGGCGCGAAGGGGATGTTCCAGTGCTCTTAGCCTCAAGAGATAAGGCAGAGAAAATCCTGGGCTGGAAGCTATATCATTCAAACATCGAAACAATCATTGAGACGGCCTGGAACTGGCATAAGAAAAGCGCATAGGGCTTATCGCGGGAGTCATTTAACGGAGTCAGGTCTTTGGGATCAGGCCTCTGGGGTCAGGCCTTGTCACACGGAAATTTGTGCAATCAAAAGGAGAGAAACGTCTCTTCCCAATTGCCAGGTCTGCCCCATTAATTTATATGAATAAAATCAAATAAATATAAATAAAGAATAACAGGGTTGCACGTTAACACCCCCCCTTTGACGCCACGCTTCTGACTTGCCTTTGAGTTTTAGCCAAAACAGACCGATAAAACAGCAAAACGTAAATTTGAATATGCAGGAGGAGAGAGGGTACAAAACTAATTATGTCATAATTTACCTAAAATGATGAGAGCAAATCATCTTTCCAGGTGAGAAATTAATTCATCAAAATCATTCTAAAAATCATCTCTAAAGGTTATTTACTTATAAGGGAATTTTTATTATTTTCAACTCGAGGCAGTAGTTATAATCTGATGTCGCTTCTCATCAATGCTTAGATAAGAAAGAAACGTTCTCTTTTATGGAGTATAGGATGAACATAAACGACTTGCCGGAAGACAATGGAAGCTTATCACCTCTTTATTTTTATCGTTATGCGCTGAAGGATTTAATGCAAGAATTCCTCTATATCCAGATGAAAGAGGTTCAGAACATAAATCCAGTACAGCCAAAACTCAGGAAATCCCCAATAACCAATAAGTTTTCCAAAACTAAAGAATTATTTGACTCTGACCTCTTCAAATGTTATAAATTCTACCTTTAAACAAAAATTTGAGAAAAATGAAACATGTTTACTCAGTCATTCTTATAATTTCATTTATCTTTTTATGGAATTGTTCTTCTTCCCTGGATAAGATCCAAACCTACCCTTCATCAAATACTGAAGACGCTCAGACTACCAAACGAGCTGAGTCCGAAGAGCAAGCATCAAAATCTAAGAGCGGGAAAAATCTAGACGGCAGTGAAACCCTTGCTCAAGAGAATGCTTCTCTCCAGGAGGATCCCCTGTCTGCCCTTGAAGACGCTCTGTATGTATACCAAGATAGCCAACTTGCCTGGGAAAAGGGAGATTTCGATACGGCGCTGGCTGCTCTGGATGATGCTTATAGCCTGATCTTGAAGCTCAAACTCCCACCTGATTCTTCTCTCATCCAGGGAAAAAACGATCTAAGACTCCTGATCGCTCAAAGAATTCAAGAAATCTACGCTTCACAACTAACAGCGGTCGGGAATAATCATCAAACCATTCCTCTTGTTGAAAACGAACATGTCGAGAATCAAATAAAAACTTTTCAAACCACAGAGAGAGAATTTTTCGAGCAGTCCTACAAACGCTCAGGACTCTACAGGCAGATGATTCTTGAGGAATTGAGAAAGGCCGGGCTTCCAGAAGAGCTGTCCTGGGTTCCCCTTATTGAGAGCGGATTTCAAGTAAGAGCCTACTCCCGTGCCAGAGCCCTGGGTCTCTGGCAGTTCATATCTTCCACAGGATACCGTTACGGTTTGAAGAGAGACCGCTGGATCGATGAAAGGATGGACCCCATAAAATCAACTCAAGCAGCTTTAAAATATCTGCATGATCTTCATTCTCATTTTGGCGATTGGACAACCGCTCTTGCCTCTTACAATTGCGGAGAGTATAAAGTCAAAAAGGTTATAAATACACAGCGTTTTAACTACCTCGATAACTTCTGGGATCTTTATCTTATGCTCCCTCAGGAAACCGCTAGCTTCGTTCCCCGTTTCATTGCAACCCTTCTTATCGTCAACGATCCTGAAAAATACGGCTTCAGCCTTCCGACCCCCGATACTCCCCTAGAATTCGTAAGGCTTCCTATGAACAGCCCTATCAGACTTTCCGACCTTTCTAAAGCTATGGGATTGAAAGAAGATGTACTACCCTCTCTTAATCCTGAACTGCGTCACGGTGCTGCTCCAGGCTATGAGTATGTCTTAAGAGTTCCGTTAGGCTTTGCCGAAAAAGCAATGATCGCCTTGAATTCTCTTCCGACCTGGATTCCTCCAGAGGCTACTTACAGGATCCATCGCGTGCGAAGGGGAGAATCTCTCTCACTCATTGCCCAACGCTACCGGACATCTGTCTCTGCCATCGCTCGATTGAATGGTTTGCGTCGTGTTAATCTCATCAAGTCCGGACAGAGGCTTAAAATTCCGGTTCGCGGAGAAAGCTATGCGTCTGATCCTCCTCCCAAGCTTGTCAAAGAGGGGGAAAAGCTAATTTATATTGTAAGAAGAGGAGATTCTCTTTATAAAATCGCCAGCGCCTTTAGCACCACGGTTGGAGAGATAAAAAAGGATAACAGCCTTGAGAGTGACACCTTGGATGTTGGGCAGAAGATCGTCATCCAATCCTCGATACCCCAAGGAGCTACTATTTATACAGTTAAACGCGGTGATAGCCCTTCTGGAATCGCCAACAAATTTGGAATGAACCTCAGCATTTTGCTTAGTTTAAACAGCCTCAACTATAGATCAAAAATCTACCCTGGTCAAGAACTCTGGGTTGTCACCAAGAGACAGGGAAGCAACTAGACATCCATTATCAGGGGTAAGTTATTATTAAAGACCAGATAAGCAGTCTAATCAGAGGTTTAAATATGCGGGCATGATAAACCAAACTCCCGTAATCAATTAAAAGAGCGGGCTTGACAAATCAAGCCCCTACAAAAAAATCGCCAGATTTGATAAATCAAGCCCCTACAAAAACGCTTCTGGTGAATTACTTAGCTTTGGCCTTTTCTTTGCCCTTTTTCTTTTTTTTCTTCTTAAACTCGGAGCCGATAAGTTCAAGGATTGCCATCTCGGCCCCATCTCCTGCCCTCGGCCCGATCTTTACAATCCTCGTGTATCCTCCAGGTCTTTCGCTGAAACGAGGACCGAGTTCTTCAAAAAGCTTCTTAACAACAGGCTTTTTGTATATGAAGCTTAAGGCTTGACGCTTGGCATGAAGAGTATCCTTTCTAGCTAAGGTAATCATCTTCTCGGCCAGAGGCTTTGCTGCTTTTGCCTTGGCCAAAGTCGTTCTTATACGCTCTTTATCCAGAAAGGAGGTCACAAGATTACGCAGCAAAGCACGTCTCTGCGAAGTATTTCGCCTTAGCTTCTTTTTTTTGACAAGATGCCTCATTCAGCTTCTTCCTCTTCTTCTTCTTCTTCTTCTTCTTCTTCCTTTTTCTCCGCTTCTATTTTCTCTAACAATCTAGGATGAAGGTCCAAATTGAGGCCAAGATTCAATTCTTGCAGAGTCTCTTTTATTTCAGTCAAAGATTTGCGGCCAAAGTTTTTTGTCTTTAAAAGATCGTCTTCAGTTTTTTGAACCAATTCATAAATTTTTTCGATACCAGCTGCCCTGAGACAATTATTGGACCTGACTGAAAGTTCAAGATGATCTATAGATTTTGACAAAATTTCCAGCTGAGAGTAATAAGGAATCTCTTTTTTTATGGTTATCTGCTCTCTTTCCATGGGTTCATCAACAATAGTAAGAAAGATAACCAGATGGTCTCTCATTATTTTAGCTGCCTGAGCCAAAGCCTCCTGTGGAGTAACAGAGCCTGATGTCCAAATTTCCAGGTTTAACTTTTCGTAATCGATTCTCTTGCCTACTCTTGCCGCTTCGACCCTGTAATTCACCTTTTTGATCGGAGAATGAGAAGAATCGAGGGGAATATAATCCACGCTCAAATCTCCATCGAAATTTTGATCAGCAGGAATATAACCTCTATTATTCTTAACGACCATCTCCATATCTAACTTCCCATCTCTATCGAGAGAGGCAATATGAATATCTTTGTCAAGAATTTCGATATCAGGATCATGAACAATATCAGATGCTTTTGCTTCAGTTGGTCCCTTTTTTTTCAGAGTCATAATTTTTGGCTCATTCCCTTCAAGCTTTAACGGGATACCTTTTAAATTCAGGATGACATCTGTCACATCTTCCACCACTCCAGGAATACTTGAGAACTCATGAAGAACACCCTGAATTCGAACAGCAGTAATAGCGGCTCCTGTTACAGAAGAAAGAAGAATCCTTCGTAGAGCGTTTCCGATTGTGATTCCATAACCTCTTTCAAAAGGCTGGGCCGAAAAATAGCCATACGTTTCTTTTAAAGTCTCGTAATCGCATTCAAGATATTTCGGTCTCTGAAAACCTGTTTCTAACATACTTCCTCCTTTTCAGGTTCCATTGTTATCAAATCAATCCACGGAGGCAACAGAGATTTGAACTCTCTGGAGCTTCAGTGGAACAGATAACAAGTTACTTCGAGTAAAGCTCAACAACCAAGCGTTCTTCCACAGTAAAAGTAATGTCCTCACGGGCTGGAAAAGAAAGAATTTTTGCCTCCATTTTTTCCCAATCAGCTTCTATCCACCCTGGGACAGTTTTATTCTTATTTGATTTTACAATGGCCTTTAGCTCCTCATGCTTCATTGCTTTCTCTCTAAATGAGACGACATCACCTTTGTTGACCAGAAAAGATGGTACGTTGACTTTCCTTCCATTAACTCGAAAGTGGCCGTGAGTAATCAATTGCCGACCATGGTCTCGAGAATGAGAGAATCCTATTAAAAAAACAACGCTATCCAGCCTTCTCTCCAGCATAGCCAGGAGGTTTTCTCCGGTGATGCCTCTTTTTCTCTCCGCTCGCTGGAAAAAGAGCCGAAACTGTTTCTCGGACATGCCATAATATCTTTTCAGCTTCTGTTTCTCCCTGAGCTGAAGACCATATCCCAAGATTCTTCTCCTTGCTCGTCCGTGTTCCCCTGGGGGATAAGGTCTCCTTTCCACAGGGCATTTTTCGCTCAAACACTTGCTTCCTTTTAGAAAAAGCTTCTTTTTCTCTGCCCGACAGAGGCGACAAACCGAATTTCTGTGTCTTAGCATCTTACTCTCCTTGACTGCTTCTCCTTCTAAACCCTTCTTCTCTTCCGGACGCGACAACCATTATGGGGAATTGGAGTAACATCCTTGATTGATTTTATCTCTAAGCCATTTACTTGGAGAGCCCGAATAGCTGATTCTCTCCCAGCACCTGGGCCCTTAACCCTAACATCAACATACCTGACTCCAAATTCTTTTGCTCTAGACGACACTTCTTTGGCAGCCAACTGGGCTGCAAAAGGAGTTCCTTTCCGGGCACCCTTGAAGCCCGCTGATCCGGCACTAGCCCAGCAAACTGTATTTCCCTGTTGGTCTGCTATGGTAACGATTGTATTGTTGAAAGTGGACTGAATATAAGCCACACCAAATCCTATTTCTTTCCTAACCTTCTTTTTCTTGGTCTTTCTCTTCGCTTTTGGCACAAAAAACTCCTTATATAGCTTTTATCTTTTTTATCGCATGACCTCGAGGACCTTTTCTGGTTCGAGCATTCGTTTTTGTCCTCTGGCCTCTCAAAGGCAATCTTCTCTTATGCCGCAATCCTCGATAACACCCAATATCGACCAGCCTTTTTATATTCTGGGTAGTCTCTTTTCTCAATTCACCTTCTATTTTTTCTTGTTTCTCGAGGATTTGACGTATTTGACTGATCTCATCCTCACTCAAGGCTTTGACCTTTTTATCCTTATCTATCTTAGCTTCCTGGAGAATCTTATTTGACTTGGAACGACCGATACCAAAAATATAGGTCAACCCAACCTCAATCCTTTTTTCAGGAGGAAGCGTGATTCCTGCGATTCTTGCCATTTTAACCTCTATTAGCCTTGTTTTTGTTTATGCTTCGGATTGGAACAGATAACCCGAAGCGTGCCTTTCCTTTTGATTATTCGACAATTCCTGCAAATCTTTTTTATGGATGCTCTTACTTTCATTCGTTTTTTCTTATTTGAATCTATAAGTTATTCTTCCTTTTGTTAAATCGTAAGGTGAAAGCTCAACAAGCACCTTATCTCCAGGAAGAATGCGGATAAAATGCTTTCTCATTTTTCCGGAGATATGAGCTAAAATTCTATGTTTATTGGCCAACTCAACACGAAACATGGCATTGGGTAGTGTTTCTAAAACAGTCCCTTCAGTCTCAAAGACATCCTGCTTAGGCACAATGATTCCCCTTTAAATAACGTGCGTTCTTCTTTTCTACATCTGACAGGCTTAGAATCTCAGGTCCTTTTTCAGTAACTGCCACTGTATGTTCATAATGAGCTGAAAGACTTCTATCCCTTGTTATAGCAGTCCAATTATCATCTAATATCTCCACATTCCAATCTCCCATGGCAATCATCGGCTCTATGGCCAAAACCATCCCCGATTTTAGCTTCGGCCCTCTTCCCGGCGGGCCAAAATTGGGAACTTGGGGTTCTTCATGGAGGGAAAGACCGATTCCATGACCGACAAAAGCTCGAATAACCGAAAATCCTTGAGATTCAACATAACTCTGAATGGCAAAAGAAATATCTGATATTCTTTTTCCCGGTTTCATCTGTTCCACGCCCTTGAAAAAGGTCTCCTCAGCCGTTTCTATAAGTTTTTTTGCCTCGGGAGTGATTTCTCCTACAGGATAGGTCACGGCTGCATCTCCGTAATAGCCTTCATACAGAACGCCGAAATCTATGCTGATGATATCCCCTTCTCGCAGGCGCCGAGAAGAAGGAATGCCATGGACAATTTCCTCGTTGATGGATGTGCAGAGAGTGGCGGGATACCCACGGTAGCCCTTAAAAGCCGGAATAGCTTTCATCTCTTTCACCCTAGCCCCAGCATATTCATCCAATTCTTTGGTTCGTACTCCTGGTGCAATCATTCTCCTTAACTCGGTTAAAATTTTCGCCACGATCTGGTTACTCTTCTTAATAGAGCTAATTTCTTCCTTGCAGTAAATAATCATCTTGCTGCTTCCATCTCTCTTGATCTCGCTATTTCTCTATCCAGAATAGAATTAATATTCTTAGAGATAGTCTCGACCGTGCCTTCACCGTCTACCCTAAAATAAACCTTTTTTCTCGAGTAATAATCTATAAGGGCTTCTGTCTGTTCATGGTAAACTTTCAGGCGCTCTTTTATAACTTCTGGAGCGTCGTCCTCTCTTTGAATAAGCTCTGAACCGCAAACATCGCATGTTCCTTCTTTCCTCGGATTGCGGGCTAAAAGGTTATAGATAGCCCCGCAGCCAGAACAAATCCTTCTAGCTGAGAGCCTTTGAATCAGAGCTTGCTCGCTCAGATGGATGTCTATCACTATTTCAGGTCGCTTTTCTTCAATTTCTTCCAATCTTTGGGCCTGACCAATGTTTCGGGGAAAACCATCCAAAACATAACCTCGTTTGTAGTCGGCCTGGAATATTTTGTGCTTTATCATCTCAATCACGATATCATCGCTAACTAATTCGCCTTGATTCATCCTGGCTTTTGCCATTTCTCCTAAAGGAGTTTTTTGCTGAACTTCACGGCGAAGAAGATCTCCTGTGGAAATCTTAGGAAATCCATATTTTTTTTCTATAAGTTCTCCTTGAGTACCTTTGCCACCGCCAGGCGGTCCGAGTAAAATAACTCTCATCCTTTCCTTCCTCTTATGCGGCCGCGGCGCATAAATCCATCATAGTGGCGCATGACAAGTTGTGCTTCGACCTGCTGCATTGTATCCATGGCTACTCCGACTACAATAAGAAGAGATGTTCCCCCGAAATAAAACTGCACATTCAATCCTTGAGTAAACCACTGGGGCAGATTGGCTTCTAAGAAATCTCCAACGAAAGGCAGAGTATGGACTTTGAAACCGGTGATCAAAAACTCTGGCAGAATGGCTACGGCTGCTAAATAAATAGCACCCACCAGCGTGATACGTGAAAGGACACTATCTATAAAATCGGAAGTATTCTTTCCTGGTCTTATTCCTGGAATAAAACCCCCATATTTCCTCAGATTATCCGCAACATCAGAAGGATTGAAGATGATGGAAACATAAAAAAAAGTGAAGAAGATGATTGCAGCAATGTAGAGGAGATTGTATAAAGGCATGCCCAAGCCAAACTGCTGGGCAATTTGTTGGAAAATAGGGTGTTTTACGAACCCAGCTATAGTTGCTGGAATGGTAATCACAGAGGCAGCAAAGATTATGGGAATAACTCCGCCAGTGTTCACTCTGAGCGGAAGATGGGTGCTCTGACCTCCATAAACTTTCCTTCCCACGACTCTTTTAGCATAAGAGACAGGGATTCGCCTCTGGCCACGCTCCACAAAAACAATGACGGCAATGACACCTAACATCAATATCATCAGAAAGATGAGTCTTAAGGGAGTCATATTTCCCGTCTTCAAACCAACCAGAACGTTCTGGAAATCCCGGGGATAATTAACCACAATCCCTGCAAATATAATCAGGGAAATCCCATTTCCGATTCCCCGATCTGAAATCTGCTCTCCTAACCACATGACAAAGACTGTTCCAGTGGTTAATGTCAGGACTGTTAAAAATATAAATCCTGCGCCTTTATTGGGAACAATAGGCGCCCCACTGGGGCTGCTCTGGGACTGCAGCCACAAAGCAATAGCAGAAGATTGAATGGCGCAGATAATAATGGTCCCATAACGCGTGTATTGTGTGATTTTTTTTCTGCCGAGCTCTCCTTCCTTAGATAGCTTTTCCAAGTAAGGCCAGACAACCTGGAGCAACTGGAGGATGATAGAGGCACTGATATAGGGCATTATCCCCAGGGCGAAAATAGTCATCTTGGACATATTTCTCCCGGAGAAAAGATCAACAAAACCTAAAATCGTTCCCCGCTGTTGCTCCCAGAATTCCTGCAAGGCAGCCCCGCTGATTCCTGGATTAGGAATCTGCCAGCCTACTCGATAGACGGCCAACAGAAGTAAGGTAAAAATGATCCTTTTTCTAAGATCAGGAATACTAAAGATGTTTCTAATACTTTCTAACATTGTTAACTCTTTATAAGAACTGCCTTTCCTCCCGCTTTCTCAATTTTCCTCAGAGCTGAGCGGGAAAATTTATGGGCGTGGACTGTCTTAGAAGAGGAAATGTCTCCTCGTCCTAAAACTTTAACGGCCTCTGATTCCTTCTTTATAATGCCCGCTGTTTTTAAATCCTTGAGCTTGATTTCCTTTTTTGTGATTTTCTCTATTTTCTCCAGGTTGACTTCCCTGTATTCTTTTCTAAATATATTGGTGAAGCCTCGCTTGGGAAGCCTGCGGTGAAGGGGCATCTGCCCTCCTTCAAATCCTATCTTACTTGAATATCCAGAAACGGACTTTTGACCCTTTGAACCGCGACCAGATGTTTTACCTCGTCCGGAACCAGGGCCCCGTCCAACTCTTCGCTTTTTCTTCCTGGATCCTCTGGCAGGATTAAGATCACTCAAATTCATTTCTTATCCAACTCCTTCACTTCCACTAAATGAGGCACTTTATTGATCATCCCCCAGATCTCAGGACAATCTTTGCGTGTGACCTCTGAATTAATCCTCCCTAAGCCTAATCCTTTCACCACTTCCCGCTGTTTTTTTGGGCGTCCGATGAGGCTTCTCACAAGTTTGACCTTTAACTGTTTCTCCGGGGACTTGGCTTTCCAAGCTTCTGTTTTTGCCCCTGCTTTTTCTTGGTTTTTCTTGGACGTTGTCTCTTTCACTGCCATATCATTTCCCTCTCTTTGCCTCTATCTTTTGAAACCTTTTCAGGACTTTTCAGTCTCTTCAAAGCATCCATGGTAGCATGGGCAACACTTATGGCATTATTACTGCGTATTGATTTCGTTAAAACATCTTTTATTCCAGCCAACTCCATGATCACTCTTACAGCGCCACCTGCTATTACACCAGTCCCTTTTGATGCTGGTCGAAGGATGACAACGCCTCCTCCGGCCTCTCCTCTAATATAATGGGGAATTGTTGTCTCAGATAGAGGCACTTTAACTAACTTTTTCTTGGCATCTTCCACAGCTTTGGCTATAGCTTGGGGAACTTCGCGGGCTTTCCCTTTGCCAATTCCAACCAATCCGCTCTCATTTCCAACAGCTGCTAAGGCCGAAAAACTGAGATTCTTTCCACCTTTGACAACTTTGGTAACTCTTCGTATAGAAATCACTTGATCCTTTAACTCAAGTTCCTTTTCCTCTTTTAATTCTTCTTTTACTTCTTGGTCAGCCACTTTTTCTTCTCCTTACTATATCCCTTTAAAAAACGAGTCCACCCTTCCTCATGGCTTCAGCAATGGCTTTGATACGGCCATGATAAGGATAGATTCCTCTGTCAAAGACCACTCTCCCGATCTTTTTCTGTTTTAATTTCTTCGCCAACATCCCACCTAAAACCTGGCAGGCTTCTATATTCTTATAGTTTTTGTTCTTTCCTTTAAACTCCTTATCTAAAGTAGAGGCGGAAGCTAAAATATGGCCATTCTCGTCATCAATGACTTGCGTGTATACATAGCGGTTACTCTTGAAAACATAAACTCTTGGATGTTCGGAAGTGCCTCTGATTTTCTTTCTGATTCTCTTTCTTATCCGTTCTTTAGCCATTTTCTTTACTGCGACTTTATCTTTATACACCAGCCACCACCGCCTTACGCTCTTTCTTAATCAAGCGCTCACCAACATAACGAATTCCTTTGAGTTTATAAGGATCCGGTTTGCGAAGACTGCGAATCTCCTCTGAAACTTGGCCGACTTGTTGTTTGTCTATTCCGCTCACAGTGATTAAAGTCGGCTTTTCTAAAACGATTTCAATACCCGCAGGTATCTTGTACACCTTGGGCTTGGAATAGCCTAAACTCAATTCAACCTTCCCTTTGTCGAGTTTAGCTCGGTATCCGACTCCCACTATTTCCAGCTTCTTTGAAAAACCCGCAGAGACACCTACAGAAGCATTAAAAGCTAAACTCCGGCTCAAGCCATGAAAAGATCGCTGCTCCTTGGAATCATTCGATCTCTGCAGAGTGAGCTTATTGTTCTCGAGTTCGGCTTTGATCCCAGCAAACAAGGGCGAGGAAAGCTTCCCTTTAGGGCCTTCAAATTCGATCTTTTCTGGCAAAATATTAACCTTAACTCCATCTGGTAAGACAATGGGTTGTTTTCCTACTCGAGACATTTTTAGATTCCCTCTCTTCCTACACTCACCAGATATAACATAAAACCTCTCCTCCAACGCCAAGTTCCTGACATTTTTTCCCGGTGGCAATTCCTTCAGACGTAGATAGGATCACTATTCCCATTCCACCGAGAATCTTGGGGATGGAGCCTCTATTGCAATATATTCGGCAACCTGGCTTGCTTGCTCTTCGAAGCCCAGATATAACGCTCTCGTTCTCATTTGTGTACTTGAGGGTAAGATTTAAAACCCCTTGCTTTTTATCTTCAGTAACCTTAAAGTTTTTAATATATCCTTCATCCTTTAAAATTTTTGCAATCTCGGCCTTCACACGGGAAGAAGGAATATTCACGTCTTTTTTCTTGACGTTGAGAGCATTCCTTATCCTGGTTAGCATATCAGCAACAGGGTCTGTTAAACTCATGATTTCATCCTTTCCAAAATATTACCAAGATGCCTTCATAATTCCAGGTATTTCGCCTTTTAAAGCCAGCTCCCGAAAGCATAATCGACACATATCAAATTTCCTGTAATATCCTCTGGAACGTCCGCATATCCGACAGCGCTTTTTTCTCCTTGTAGAGTACTTCGGTTCCCTTAAGTATTTCGCCATAGATGATATTCTAGACATCTTTCCTTCCTTATCATGCCTCTCCAAAAGGCATCCCTAATTTTTCCAATAAGGCAGTTGCTGCTTTATCGCTTCCCGCAGAGGTGACGATAGTGATATTCATCCCTCGCGGCCTTTCCACTTTTGTATAATCTATCTCTGGAAAAACTAGTTGATCTTTCATGCCAAGAGTGTAATTTCCCCTGCCATCAAAAGACCGAGGAGAAACACCCCTGAAATCCCTGACGCGGTGGAGTACAATATTAACTAAACGGTCAAAAAATTCATACATTCTTTTCCCTCGCAGAGTGACATAACAGGCAATGGCATGCCCTTTGCGAAGCTTAAAAGATGAAATAGATTTTTTTGCTCTTCCTGTTGCAGCCCACTGGCCGGTGATGAAGCTCAGTTCCTTTTTTGCCGCATCTAAAGATTTAATATTCTGGATGGCATCTCCTACACCAACGTTTAAAACGATCTTTTCCAGTCGGGGTACTGCCATCTTATTTTTTATAGAAAACTCCTTCTGGAGCGCTGGAATAACCTCTTTTTTGTATTTATCAAAAAGACGACTCATAAATCTTTCCTCATTTTTGCCTTTCTAAGTCTGTCTCACACTTACTGCAGATTCTGATTTTACTCCCATCCTCCAATATTTTTTTCCTTACTCTCACGCCTTGACCGCATTCAGAGCAATAAAGCATTAGATTGGAAACCTGAATGGCAGCCTCCCTCTCCATAATCCCTCCCGAAATGTTTTTGCTCCGATCAGGACGAATAAACTCTTTGACAAAATTGATTTTTTCCACGATCGCTCTTCTTTTCTCAGGAATGACTTTTAATATTTTCCCTGTTTTCCCCTTGTCTTTTCCTTTGATGACCACGACGACATCATTTTTCTTTAAAGTGATCGTGTTCATTAAATAACCTCCGGGGCAAGAGAAACAATCTTCATGAATCTCTTCTCTCTCAATTCTCTTCCAACCGGCCCAAAAACCCTGGTCCCAACAGGTTCTCCTTGCCGGTCAATTATAACTGCCGCATTATCATCAAACCGTATATGAGAACCATCTCTGCGTCGAATCTCTTTCTTTGTCCGAACTACGACAGCTCGGACGACTTTTCCCTTTTCAACCTTGCTTTCAGGTTCGGCTTCTTTAACAGTAGCTGAAATTATATCTCCGATAGTTACTGTTTTCCCCACACCCCCGCCTAAAGGGGTGATACACAAAATACTCCGTGCACCAGAATTATCAGCAACCCTGAGCCTAGTTTCCGTTTGGATCATTCTTTCTTTTCCTCAATCTCTTTTTCTTTCTCGCTGGGAGATAATCCCACTATTTCCTGAATTCGCCATCTTTTTCTTTTGCTTAAAGGCCTTGTCTCTATGATTTTAACCATATCTCCAACCTTGCATTTTTCATACTCATCATGAGCAAGAAATTTTTTCCTCTTTTTGATGATCTTTTTGTATAAATAATGCCTTATTGGTCGCTCGACAAGAACAGTAACGGTCTTTTTTGCCTTATTGCTGATGACAACGCCAATTTTCGTAGTTTTTCTTGTTTGAATGCTTTCCATTCTTTATTTCTTTCCTTCTTTATTCTCTCCTGATATCGTTTTTATCCTGGCTATGTCCTTTTTAATACTTTTAAGCTTCATTGCATTTTCTACTTGTCCTAATGCATGCTGGAATTTCAACTTAAAAAGCTGATCTTTCAATTCAGCCTCTTTTCTTTCCAACTCATCTTCTGACAACTCTCTTAATTCTCGTGCCTTCATCTCAATTCTCTACTCTCTCTTGAAACAAATCTTGTCCTGATTGGAAGTTTGTGGGCAGCCAGCCTCATAGCTTCTCTAGCCGCGTCTTCAGAGACTCCTTCTAACTCATATATTATTTTTCCTGGTTTAATTACATCTACCCAAAACTCAGGATCTCCTTTACCTTTTCCCATCCTCACCTCTGTTGGCTTCTTAGTGATCGGCTTCCAGGGAAAAGCTCTAGTCCAAAGCTTCCCTTTCCTCTTGACATAGCGAGCAATGGCGATTCTACCAGCTTCAAGCTGACGCGCTGTGATCCAACATGGTTCTAAAGCTTGAAGACCAAATTCTCCAAAAGAGAGATCTGCTCCTCGACGGGCTTTTCCCCTCCTTCTTCCTCTCTGGTGCTTTCTGTATTTGACCTTTTTTGGCATCAGCATGGCTAAATCTCCTCTATCTCAGCCGTTTGGGATGTAACTTTCGCTTTTTCCACATCTCCTCTATAAATCCAGACTTTTATGCCTATCTGACCATAGGTGGTGAAAGCCTCGGTAAAACCATAATCAATATCCGCCCTCAAAGTCTGAAGGGGCAATTGACCTTTTAGATACCATTCAGAACGGGCAATCTCAACTCCTCCCAACCTGCCTGAACACATCACTTTTATCCCTTTTGCTCCCATTTTCAACGCCACATCCACTGCTCTCCTCATGGCCCTTCTATAAGCTATCCGCTTCTCAAGCTGGATAGCCACTCCTTCGGCAACCAATAAAGCACAGAGCTCAGGTTTATCCACTTCTCTGATGTCAATATAAACCTCTTTCTTAACAATATCCTGGAGAATGGATTTGAGGTTTTCAATCTCCTTTCCACCTCGACCTATGACGATGCCTGGCCGAGCTGTTTGGATGATGATCCTGACTTTTGGACCCACTCGCTCTATACCAACTTCAGAGATTCCTGCATGATAGTATCTCTCTTTAATGAGTTTCTTCATTTTCAAATCTTCATGAATCAGGCGGCCATATTCTGCTCCTTTAGAGAACCAGCGGGAACTCCATTGTTTATTAAATCCCAATCGAAATCCAAAAGGATGTGCTTTCTGTCCCACTTACGCTCTCCCTTTTCTTTCTTCTAATGAAATATGGACATGGCTTGTCCTTTTTAAAATCCTGGCAGCTCTCCCCATAGGAGCAGCTCTGAACCTCTTCATCTGAGGCCCCTGATTGACGAAGATCTTTGATATATATAGATTATCCACATCGATATTGGGGACTTTTTGTTGAGCATTGGCAATTGCAGACCTGAGAACTTTTTCAACTATGAAGCTTGCTTTCTTTTTCTTCGAAAAACGGAGAATTGTCAAAGCTTCCCCAACATACCTCTCTCTGATCAAGTCAGCCACCAACTGGCACTTCTGCGGGGCAATCCTGATATATTTGCTGACCGCTCGAGAGATAATATCTTGTTCTTCCACTTTATTTTCTCATCCTTATTGTTCGTGCTGTTTTTGATGTATGACCTTTAAAAGTCCTGGTCGGAGAAAATTCTCCTAATTTATGCCCAACCATATTCTCGCTTATGAAGACTGGAATGAATTTTCTTCCGTTATGGACAGCGATAGTCAGTCCTACCATTTCCGGTATGATCGTTGAACGGCGAGACCATG